>JBGTGX010000099.1:0-52671 GCA_041746475.1 Pyrinomonadaceae bacterium
AAGAGAAGAATCACGAGATCGGTATATTGTGTCGGGTGATGAAGGTAAGCCGTTCTGCTTATTACTCTTACAGGAACTCGAAGACCTACGAGGTAACGGGCCGACAAAAGACGTTGGATGACCGGATAAAGGAGCTTTTCAACCAAGGTACGCCGGTCTAGGGGCACGTTCACCTGAGTACGAAGCACTCCCACTGCAATGGATGCCGCACTTTCAGGTTTCCGATGTCGCGGTGAGCGCAGCGCGAACACTCGAATTCGGAGGCCAGGAACTCTTTCACGCCAAAGGCGACAACGGACAAAGTCAGTGGAAAGCGGGGTAGGCCCCGCCAGCTAGCATTTACTCACAGGTAGCGGGGACTGAGTTGATGATCAGGCTAAGTGGAATGCTGGAGCAATTGTTCAATTTTTGCTGGGTTTAATTGTTGCTGAAAAAGACAAAATCTTACATTTGGCTTCGCGATAAGTTGGTGACAGGTAGGTGGCACACCGACCTAAAATAACGTTAAATTACGTAGGCCATCCAACCGAAACCCTGATTTCACAGCCCAAATTTAAGCTCGTTTAAGCTGGTTTCAATAAAAGTTCTTCCTTGGGGTGGAAGAGGTCGTGAGTTCAAATCTCGCCGTCCCGACCAATAAACATAGGGGTTAGCTTAATCGCTAGCCTTTTTATTTTTTCTAGTTGGTGACGTGAAGCGATTTTTCCGGAGATTTCTTGGAAACCGCTCTGCTCTTTGCGACAACAATAAGGAACTTACTTATTATCCAACCAATTACCGACAAAAAAAATTATCGGTCCTAAATTTAGTAGAAACCAATGACCAAATTGACCTGAAAGTAAAGGGTGTGAAATTATACCGAATATAGCCAGAAAGCTTGTAAAAAGTCCGGTTAAACTTAAACTTAAAATAAGAATACAGGCAAAATGTATTTTAGGATCTATGTTCTTTGAACTTTTAACAAACACTGTATTTTCCTTTTTGTAATATGTTTTTACAAATGACGAGGAATTATCTGACACGCTTCAGCAAGGCATAGAGTATGAAATTTTCCGTAAATATACGGTAAAACTTTTATAAAGACTTTATAAAGATTCTTGAATTCAAATAGTAAGTGCAACTCTAAGAGTCCCAAAAGGAGAGTAAGTTGAAGTAGAATTTTCTCTTTAGATTGCGATATCAAAGGAGAAACATGAACTATCGGCAACTTACTCTGAAGATACCAAATTTATGCGCTTGTGAAAGCGGGGCAGACGAGAATCGAGATTTCGCGAATCGTTGGGGTCGATAAATCGACAATATCCCGGGAGTTCTGGCGAAACAGTTCGAAACGCGGCTACCGCCCTAGATTTGCCCATCGAAAGTCTCTTGAGAGGAGCGGCAAAAAGCACTAAAATAGTTCCGTTTTTGTTTAATAATTTTGTGGGTTCAATCAGATCTAAATGTGCCAGACCAATAATGATCAAGCCCGTAATTTAAAGCAAAACAGCGAAAGACAAACTCAGAATCAAAATCGATTTCCATTTTTTTGAGTCGGTCGAATCCCTTTCTTTTTCACTACCTTTTTTAATTTGAGTTAATCGGTAACGTTAATTATCTCTTTCTTCACTTTATTTTTTGATTTAATTCGTGCAGGCACGATTTGTCCCTAGAGGCTAGACAAAAATTAGTAAAATCGGAGTAAAATATTTACGGAGTTGGATTAAAGCGGTAACCGATCCACGGTTCGGTGATAATGTAACGTGGTTTGGAAGGGTCTTTTTCAATTTTTTTGCGGAGATTTCCGAAGAAAACACGCAGGTATTCGGGCTGTTCGGTGGAGTTTCCGCCCCAGACTGCGGCTAAAAGCGTGCGGTGTGTGATGACTTTTTCGGAGTTTTTTATTAAATAAGCGAGCAAGTCGAATTCGGTCGGCGTGAGTTTAATTTCATTGTCGCGGACGAAAACCTGACGGGTTTGTAAATTTATCAAAAAATCTCCGGCTTTTAGTTCGGTTTCCGTCTGGTCATTGTCCGACGGCAGGCGGCGCAAGTTCGCACGAATCCGAGCCATTAACTCATCTATGCTGAAAGGCTTTGTAATATAATCGTCCGCTCCTTCGTTTAATGCTTCGATCTTTGATTTTTCTTCTCCTCTGACGGACAAAACGATAATCGGCGTTTCGGAAATTTTGCGGACTTCGCGGCAAAGCTCGATACCGTTCATTTCGGGCATTTGCAGATCGCTGATAATCAAATCCGGCTTCCAGTCGTGAAAAGTATCAAGTGCGGATAACCCGTCCGCTACCGTTCTGACACGATAGAGGTGGGCCAGCAAACTCCGCCGGAGAACCCGCGTGATTTGCGATTCGTCATCAACTACAAGAATTTTTTTGCCTTCATTCATCTATTTCCCAAATTACGATTTGTTAAAATCAATTTTCGCCGATTGGAACGGTAAAAACAAATTTTGAACCTGTGCCGTTTTCGTTTTCCGCCGCCCGGATTTTTCCTTTATGGGCTTCAATGATTCCTCTGGCGATTGCCAAACCCAATCCTGTTCCTTTTGACTTCGGCAGAGAATTATTTTCTATGCGGAAAAATTTGTCGAAAACCTTTTCCCTGAATTCTGCGGGAATTCCCCTGCCTTCATCTGAAATGCAGATTTCAATTGTTTCGCCCTGTATTTTTGAAGCGGAAATTTCAATTTTTGAATTTTTGGGCGAATATTTCGCCGCATTTTCAATCAGGCTGTAGATTACTTCCGCCAGTGCCTTTTCATCAACTTTGATAAGAGAGAGATCATTTTTAAGTTTGAGTAAAATTTGATGATTTTGCAGAATCTTTTCACCCCGGTTCAAAGCATGTTCGACGACTTCATCAAGCGAAACCCATCTTGCTTCCAATTCGCGGGATTCGATCTTAGCAAGCTCGACCATATCTTCAATAAAATCATTTAGACGGTCGGTTTCTTCATCAATCACTTCGAGAAATTCTATACGTCCTTCATTATCAAGTTCGATTTTATCATTAGATTCTTTGTTTTTTTCGCTTTCTAAAAGCATCGTCGTCGAGGCTTTTATCGAGGTCAAAGGCGTTCGCAGATCGTGTGTTACGGCATCAAGCAGAGCGGTTTTTAATTTTTCACTGCGGCGGAGAGCTTCGGCTTCGCTCGCCTTTTCAAAAGCAAGCTGCATTTCTTCATAAAGTTTTTTGATTTCTTCCTTACTGCTTTCGGCTTCATCGGCTCGCCTTTTTGCGTATGCGGAAAGCTCACCGGCGGTGATTGCCGTGATCGTAAATGCAACCCAGGCGACAAGATTTTGAGGTTCGGCTATCGTCCAGGTTCGGAGCGGCGGAATAAAGAAAAAATTAAAACCGGCAACCGCTGCAAATGAAGCCAGAAGTGCCGGATTTCGTCCGATAAATGTCGCTGTGAACAAAATTAGGAGAAGAAAGATGATCGCAACGGTCGCCGGGTTGTTAAAGGAATCAAGAGGTATTAAAACGATAGTGGTCGCACCGACGCAGACAAGAGCGAATATGTAAGGTAACCAGTTTCGATAATCAAAAAATTTACTTTCCATAATACGTTTCTTGAAAGAACATACCGGCATTCTAATGCCTCACCTGCTGTCGAGCATTAGCAATAAACCTATGCCGGACGTCAACAAACCCGAGGATACGCATAAAAATCTGTTGAAGATATTTGTCCATTCTATCTTATTCGTAGATAGATCTTGAGGATAAAATTCAACTGATCTTTCGACTAACGTCTTATTATGAATCAAGAGTGCAACGCCCATCACATAAAAAAAAAGTCCGCAAATAAATTCACCCATTAGAATATATCTTTGTATCCGCTTAAATCTCGACCTGCTCTCCCATTTCGACAACTCTGTCAGCCGGAATGTGAAAATATCTGGTTGCACTTACTGCATTTTTTGAAAGTGCGGCGAAAAGTTTTTCCCGCCACAAAGCCATACCGGAGTATTTTTTACTGGCGATAATGTTTTCGCGTCCGAGAAAGTATGTAGCTTCATCCGGTTTGAATGTAAATCCGAGTTGGTCGGTATTTTCTAAAATCTTTGGAATATCAGGGTCTTCCATATATCCGTAGTAAATTTTCACGCGGGTAAAACCGTTGCTCATAATTTCATATTTAAGGCGTTCTTCGGGTTTAACAAAAGGTATGGGTCTGGTTTTGACGGTTACGAACAAAACACGCTCGTGCAAGATTTTGTTGTGTTCGAGATTATGAATAAATGCCATCGGAGTTCTTGTCGCGTTGCCGTTCATAAAAACGGCAGTCCCGGGAACGCGGGGTATTTTCCGCGTTGTTTCCTGTAAGAACACCTCCAATAATTGTGTTTCTTTCTGAATTCGTCTTTGCAGAATACTCTTTCCCTTTTTCCATGTCATCATTAAGGTAAAGAATACCGCGGCAAGCAAAAGCGGAAACCATCCGCCGTCCGGTATTTTATTGATATTTGCACCGAAGAACGCCAGATCAATGATGAGAAAAAACAGACATAACGCGGTTATCGGCAGAAAACTCCAACCCCAACGCTTTCGGGCGACAACATAAAATAAAACGGTTGTAATAACCATTGTCGAAGTAACCGCCACGCCGTAAGCGGCTGCTAAATTACTTGAGGTTTGAAAGGCAAGCACAATGACGATACAGCCGATCATCAAAGCCCAGTTGACCGCCGGAATATAAATCTGTCCGTATTCCGTCTTGGAAGTATGCAGGATTTTAAAACGCGGAATCAACCCTAATTGAACCGCCTGCATCGTCAAAGAAAACGCACCGGAAATAACCGCTTGCGAGGCGATAACCGTCGCCGTCGCCGTCAGCAGAATCATCGGGTATAATGCCCAAGTTGGTGCTAGACGGTAAAAAGGATTTTCCGCTCCGGGATTTTCGAGCAGCAACGCTCCCTGCCCGAAATAATTTAAAAGCAAAGCGGGTAAAACTAATGTAAACCAAGCGACGCGAATCGGTTTTGCACCGAAATGTCCCAAATCCGCGTAGAGAGTTTCGCCGCCCGTAACAACCAGAAAGACCGAGCCGAGAACTATAAATCCGAGCCAGCCGTTATTTATAAACACATCAAATCCGTATAGCGGATTGACGGCTGCCAGAACTTCGGGAAAACGGACAATCTGAGCAATTCCGAGTGCGGCTAAAATTAGAAACCAAAATAAATTAAATGGTCCGAAAATCTTGCCGACTCCGGCAGTTCCGCGTTTTTGTACGAGAAACAAACCAATCAGAATGGCAAGCGTCAGCGGCACGACATACGGCGTGAGAAGCGGAGTTGCCACGCTCATTCCTTCCATTGCACTTAAGATCGAAATTGACGGCGTAATAACTCCTTCGCCGTAAAGAAGTGCCGCACCGAAAATACCGATTGCAACAAGAAATTTGCTTTCGGTCCGCCCCGAAGGTTTAATCGGTGTCGCTACTGCCGCTAATGATAAAATCCCGCCTTCACCGTTGTTATTCGCACGAAGCACAAAAGTCAAATACTTAATCGAAATAACTATAATCAGCGACCAGAAAATTAAAGACAAAACGCCCAATATATTTGCCGGAGTTGCCGCTATCGCGTGCGGACCGTGAAAACATTCGCGGATCGCGTAAAGCGGAGATGTGCCGATGTCGCCATAAACGACACCGAGAGCCGTTAAGGATAAAATCCATAAATATTTTCCTTTCGGAGCTTTCTTTGGTATGTGCGCGTCTGCATAAGTCGAATGAATATCCGTTGATTCTGGTTCTGCCATAATCTATTTGGTGAAAATAAACTGAATTTTCTTATCGGTTGTAACAATGTCGACCAAAAAAGAAACTCTCGATCAAAGAGAGCATATTTTTACTGATAATGTTTTCTCCAAATATGATTACATAAAGTTTATAAAGTTTTTATAAAGATTTCTCTTATGTAGACTCAACTGTACCTCAATAAGTAGGACAGGTGGATGGGAAAAGTAAGGAGTAATTTTCTGTTTTATAATAAATGAGATGGAGGAACAGAAAATGAGTAGAAAACGAAGAAATCACAGTCCGGAATTTAAGGCAAAAGTGGCATTGGCGGCGATAAAGGGAAACGAGACAGTAAGCGAACTTTCGCGGCGATATGAGATCAGCGGGAATTTGATAGTAAAGTGGAAAAAGCAGCTTTTGGAGAAATCGGCAGAAGTATTTGCATCGGGAACGGGACTGGCTCCTGACCGGGAGGCAGAGATCAAGGATTTACAGGCGAAGATCGGGGAGATAACGATGGTCAACGATTGCCGAAGGCTGTATCGAAAGCGCTCGGTCGCTGACAAAACCGGAGCGCAAGAAGATGACCGATCGCAGACACAAGCTGTCTTTGGTCAAACAGTGCGAACTTCACGGCGTTTTCAAAGTCATCCAAGTCTTGAAAATTCAGGCATCTTCTTCATCGTTAGCCTCTGAAGGAGTAAGTATGCCGTCTTTTTCCAGCATCTTGTCACGCATTCTGACCAAAATAAACTGATCGAAGAAAATTCCTATAGTTGCTACAATACTTATCGTAATTCCAAGAAACGGCGTAACAAAATACTTACTTTCCGCAGCGGTATTCTCTTTCACAAAATTAAAAAAAGCATTTTCAAGCCAAAATGTTTGCGTGATGATAAAAGTCAGGAAGAACAGTAACGAGGCCCAAAGTGCCCATGCTTTTCGGGTTTTCCATAAAAGTACGTTTGCGACAATAACCAAAGCAAGAAAGCATACCCATAATACGGACCAGCTAATTCCGGAGTAAAACTGATAATTTTGTATTGCATTTTGCGGATCACCAATACTCTGAAGCCAGCCATAGGAAAGATAGGTCAAAGCTACCATAAGAATCACAGCAACCGACAACAAGACCAGATAAATTTTAGTGAGCATAAATATTCTCCAACTTCCTCCCAACGTTATTCGCAGGCCAAATCTTATCACAAAAAAAGAAGCCCGCATGCTTCGGGCTCCTCAATTTGGTATCACTCGATGGCATTTGCTAATTTTTATTTGGTTTGACGGAAACAAAAACCGTTTGTCCCGCTCTCGAAATCAGCAAAAGAACGGACTTGTCCCCTGTTTTTTCGAGTGCTGATCTGACATCGGCAAGCGTTGCGACCAATTTACGGTTTATTTCCAGGATCACATCACCGCGTTGGATTCCTTCCTCGGCGGCGGGACTATTTTCATCAACCGCAGTTACAATGAGACCTTTTACCTCCGGAGCGATATTGAGTCGCTTAGCAATGTCGGGAGTCAGCGGCTGTAAGCTTAACCCAAGTTTTCCATTTTGCTCTGAATCGTCGGATTTACCACGCTTCGGATCCGAATCCTCGCTGGATGCTTGCTGAGTTTTTGTATCAAATTCACCCAATGTTGCTTTCACTTCGAGATCTTTCCCATCTCGAACAATTTTCAAAGTAATTTCTGTTCCCGGCTTGGTTCCGGCAACGCGGTTTCTCAAGGAATTTCCATCCTCGACCGCTTCACCGTTAATTGCTGTGACAACGTCACCGCGCTTAACACCGGCTTTATCTGCGGCGCTTCCTTGTTGTACATTGCTGACCAGAACGCCTTTCTTGTCCTTTAATTCCAGCTGATCAGCGATCTCACGTGAAATATTCTGAATGTTAATACCGAGCATTCCGCGGCGGACCGTTCCGGTTTTTATTAGTTGCTCCATCACGGAATTCGCCATATTTGACGGAATCGAAAAGCCGATACCGATGCTTCCGCCCGTTGGCGAGAGAATCTGTGAATTAATTCCAATCAATTCTCCGGTCAGATTTATCAGCGCACCGCCTGAATTTCCGCGGTTGATCGGAGCATCAGTTTGCAAAAAGTCTTCGAAACTTCCATCACCCAAACCGGTTCTGCGTCCTTTCGCGCTTATGATCCCCGAGGTGACAGTTTGACCGATCCCGAGCGGATTTCCGATCGCTAAGACGATATCGCCAACAAGGACTTTGTCTGAATCTCCAAGTTTTAGGAACGGCAGGCCTTTACCTTCAATTTTTATCACTGCCAGATCACTGGGTGGGTCAGAACCGATAACTTTTGCATCGTATGATTCATTATTTTCAAGTTCTACTGTTATTTTTTCCGCATCCGCAACTACGTGATGGTTTGTTAAGATCGTACCGTCTTCCGACACCAAAACTCCCGATCCAAAACCGCGAGACGGGCGCTGATTTTGACGTTGTTCAGGAAATTGCTTAAAGAAATCTTCAAGCGGAGAATTTGTGTCGCTCTGCCGTGCGTTTTGCTTGACCATAGCCGTTATTCTGACAACCGCCGGAGAAGCCTTTTCAACCAGGTCCGCGTACGACGTTCGGATCCCGTCAACGACAACGCGCTCAGGAGGTGCCTTCGTTTGTGGCTTAGCGGGTGCCGTCACCGCCGGGTCAGACATGAAACCTGTGCCGCATGACGAAAAAACAAAAGCTGAAATAATCAGAAATCCAATAAAGACCTGATTCTTGAAACCTTTAATAAATCCTTTTCTGTACATCAATTCTCTCCAAATAAATTTAATTCCTTAAGATTTTACCCTATAATTATTTGCTAATAAACTGTCGTTTTACATGATTCTACTACGAAATTGCATCGATAGAAGTTCTTGAAGCAATGTTCGGCGGTTCAGGCTATATTGATTCTATCTTCAAAACTATAAAAGCGCGATAAAATCGGAATGGTGGTTCCATTATTTCATCACGCCTCCATCAGAAAAATGCGTGTTTTTTACGGAACTTCAATACCGATATCTTTTCCGGCTAAAATGAACTGTGGTGCCTTACGAGACTTGATAAATTTCGCGGCGGTTTGAGAAAGTGCGGTGACCAGCATCGGCAAGGCGATTGAAGGATCACTCGGAACATAGGCTGTCAAAGCGTTTTTCAAAAGTTTTCCAAAGAGATCCTGATGGTTTCCTTCGATCGAGGGAGTTCTAACACCGAGTGGAACACCGCCGTTATTTATCGAAACAGCGTATTTATGGCCTCTTACACTCGTACGCGTAATGTACGAACTAACTTCCGAGGTATTAACCATGCTCTGGGCACTCGTGCCTCCAAGGGTGATTATGCCGGAATTTCGGGTGCGTTGGGCAATTTGCATCATTTCCATCGTGTCTTGAGTGCTGTCAAGAACGAAATCGACCTTCTTTTCAAAACGGCATCGCGCGATACCTACTGAAAGGGGAGTTTGCGGTAAATCAGGGCAGAAGATTGGAACTCTGGATTTGAAGGCGGCCGTCAAAATACCATCTTCGTGAGCAATCTCGGCAAGCTCGCGTCCAATTAAATGCATTGTTTCCCGCACTGAATAGGGTCGCGAAAGATCAAGTTGATTAATGACACTCCCGATCCATTCGTCCGCTTCCTGATACTCTTCATCATTTGAGAGAATATCACCAATGCGCGTAATGCTTGCAGTCTCAAGCTCCGAATCGGTCATGCTTGGATGAGCCTGATAATGGCTTCGTCCCAGTGTTTCATGAATATCCTGAAAGAGAACATCCCCTGACAGGACAAGTACATCGATGAAGCGGTTTTTAACTACGTATGCGAGGAGACGCCTTAAGCCGGCGGAGATCAGGTTACCCGAGCCACATAAATAAACTGTTACATTGTCGTCAAGCATATCGATCCAAATTCGATGTGCCTCTGATAATTGCTTTGCGCCGAAACCGGCACCTTCCATTTTCTCTAAAAGCCCCGCGACAGATCTGTCCCGATCGACCGGGATCGGGCGCGTCGGAACGGTAAGGAACTTTGAAGCTTTAGATTTTTGCTTTGTTGCTGACATATTGTCTCCGTGTTTTAAAATTAGAATTGCCCGTATTTAAACAAAAGCTCTTTTCTATAATAATTTGCTAGATAATTCAACTAGGATTTGTTCTTGGGTGAAAATATGGAGACTAGCATAGCATATTCCGTAAGCGATTTGTTGATTTTTGTTTAGAAACACACAAATTTCGGAAAGTGATAACGAAACGGATTAACGGCACATGTTTTGCGTTATTGAGAATGAGTCTTTGGGGGCAAAAAACCCACAGACGAAACAGAACCGCCTTAAAACGGTAGTATCGTTTGAAATCCGTTATTTCTGAGAGGGGAAAATGACACGTTTTGTCAAAATAGAACTGACACAATTTGTCATAGGTCTATCTATTTTCCTCGTTTAACATTGCGATTTTTAACAATTTGAACACTTTTTACCCACCACCAATGCCGTTAAAAGACCGTCAGCCGAATAACCCATCCAATCCCTAAATCCTCCAGTCACAAAAAGTATGAGCATATTTCAAGACTTAATCGAAGAATTAAAAGAAGAGAATTTACTCGAAAAAACTGTAACCTCGAGTTCGGGCAATTCCGGCGGCCAAATCGAAGAGGCTTCGGATATGGAAATGTCGGAAAATATAGGTGATTCAAGTGAGGCAGATCAATCAGCCGATGAAGATGCGGAGGAAATGCTTCCCAGTGCAGAAGCGGAGCACGGTGATGAAATTGACAACTCCGGGTTCGAAGGCGAATTACCGGCCTCATCTGAAATAAGCGGCGACGGCTCAGGGCAAGAAATCGAAGCATCGGGACAGGATTCGGTCGAAACGGCTGATCTTTTCGACGGAGATCCGGGGGCCGCGGCAAGCAAAGATTGGGATTTGCCGGAAGACTTCGAGCTACAGGAATCATCAAAACGACAAGCAGAGATGGAGCCAGCCGAAGCAGCCGAAAGTCTAGAAGCGGCAGTCACCGTCGAGCGGTTTGAAACGGAAGGAGATGAAGATAGCGATTATACGGAAGATTCAGAAGAAGGGGTTGAGATCGCCGCCGATCAATTTGATACTGTTAGTGAACAGGAATCATCCGATTGGAATAGACCAGATTCAAAATCGAAAGCGAAAAAAGACAGTGGCGATGCAAATGAAAAGGAATTATTAAGCGAAAAGGATTTATATTGCCAGCGTTTGGTTGATGAGGTTTCCAGCTTACAAGCGGTTGAGCACGTTTTTTGCGGAATAGAACGCGAACAGCTCCGCGTTGCACCTCGTGCCTTTGACGTTGTTCCCGTAAAGCAAGCGCTGCATTCGTTTATCGAAGAATTTAAGGCGCTCGATACAGTTCAGCAGACCGAAGCAGAATCGATACTTAGAAGTTCGAACCAACAATGGCACACTGCGCTGCTTGAACGTGACGGCGCGATCTCAACCACCAATGTACGCCGATATTGCGAGGACAACAATCTAAACTCGAAATCCTTAATTTCACTCGCCCGCTTCTACAGGAATTCAGACTTTTCCGAAAGTGTTAGAAGCAAGTTTGACCTCGTTGTTACACGGATCTTTTCAAAAGAAATGAGAGATCACAAGAGGCAAATGGTGTTTGAACGTGATGAATTGATCGCTTCCTTAAATGAGCTCTACGCGCAGTGGTCGAGCATTCCGGTTTATTCTGTTGATGATGAAGATTCCGAACTTGTACTCGCGGCTTTCAGGTTTGAGGATTTCATAACCGAGGCAAAAAAGACGAAAAAGTTTGACGGATTGATAAAAAGCGGCTTCTTCAAGCGAATCAAGGCATTTAAGAAAAAGACCGGTGAAAATTTCTATGCACCCTTGCTAATCGCATCCGCAGTCGAATGCAACGTTGCAATAGGAAATCGCTATGTGGATCTGATCGCAAAAGAAAAACAAAAAGCAGACACGAAACGACTTGGAGATAAATACGGTGGAAGCCATGACAGATTTGTTTCTGAAGCAGCAAGTAAGACGCTAAGGCTTGTGGATCTTCTTAAGGAAAAGAACTCGGAAGCCGATAATTCGAACCGGCATCCAAATAAAAGAAAAAACGGATATTCTATTATGAAAACTGTTGAACCTACGTCGGCCGTTGGCGGCTTGCGGGCTTATAAAAACATTATTCTTCCAGTTGTCCTTGTCATAGGGCTGATCGCCAGCGGTTATTTTATTTATAGTTCATTCTACGTCGGAACACGCGATCTTACAGATGGCGAGAAGAAGGTTCAACTTGAGCGTTCATTCCTGCACGAATTCGTGAAAACGGCTAAAATCGAGGACGACACATTTTTAGGAAATGTAACCCCTGCCTGGGACAATTTAACCGACTCCAAAAAAGAAGAAATCGTAGGAAAAATATATTCGGTTGGCAAAGTAAAAGGTTATAACAGGGTTGAGCTGAAAAGTGATTCCGGTAAAATCGTTGCCGTCACATTGGGGACAAAAGTAGAAATTTCTCAATAACCGGCTGAGAAGGCGGTGGGAGGTTTAAACTTTTGGTACGGTGTTGTAATATCTCTTTTTCTAATTTGGTACGCGACGTGCGAGTTGACCAAAATTTGAGATGAATACAATCACGATTTTCAGGAGAATTGATGAAAGCCAAAAACGTTTTAACTTATGCCGCAGATCAGGGGGCGAGATTTGTCTCTGTGAGATTTACCGATTTAATAGGATCTTGGCACCACTTGACCTATCCGATTGAGCAGCTTTCAGAAGAAACATTTGAAGATGGGTTTGGATTCGACGGATCGTCCTTACGGGGATGGGCCGCGATCAACGAATCCGATATGCTTTTAATTCCGGATCCAAATCGCTGTTGGGTTGATCCCTTTACTGAAGAAACAACGATTTGTTTAATTGCGAATGTTGTTGAGCCGATCACAAAAGAAGGCTATGGGCTTGATCCGCGTTCGGTTGCTCAAAGAGCCGAAAGTTATTTGAAGTTTACCGGAATAGCCGACACCGTGTTTTTTGGCCCCGAAGCCGAATTTTTTGTTTTCGACAACGTCTCTTATTACAATCAGCAGGATGGCGCGGGCTATGACATCGATTCCGAAGAGGGGCACTGGAATTCGGGTCGCGTTGGTGACGAAATGAATCCGAATCTGGGTTATCACGTTAAACCAAAGAGTGGTTATGTGCCGGTTGCACCGCTTGATTCGCTTATCGATTTAAGAAATACGATGACGATGATCATGGGCGAAGTTGGGATCCACGTCGAATGTCATCATCATGAGGTTGCGACGGCCGGTCAATGTGAAATCGATTTTCGTTATTCTGATCTGTTAAACACTGCAGACAATTTGATGTTGTTTAAGTATGTCGTGAAGAATACAGCAGCGTCACACGGAAAATCTGCGACGTTTATGCCAAAACCACTTTTTGGCGACAATGGCTCCGGGATGCACTGTAACCAATCTTTATGGAAGGATGGCGAACCGCTTTTTGCAGGTGATGAATATGCCGGACTTTCCGAGATGGCTAAATATTACATCGGCGGATTGTTAAAACACGCGCCTTCGTTAATTGCGTTTGCTGCACCGACGACCAACAGTTATAAACGACTCGTTCCGGGATTCGAAGCACCGGTAAATCTTGCGTATTCCGCGAGAAATCGTTCGGCGGCAGTCAGGATTCCAATGTTTTCCGCAAGTCCGAAAACGAAACGAATTGAATTTCGTCCGCCCGATCCTTCGTGCAATCCTTACATCACATTTGCGGCGCTTTTGATGGCTGGATTGGACGGAATACAAAATCGAATCGATCCGGGTGAACCTCTTGATAAGGATATTTATGATCTTTCGCCCGAAGAACTTAAGGATGTGCCATCTCTACCGGGAACATTAGATGAAGCTCTTGAGGCTCTGGAAAAAGACCACGAATATTTACTAAAAGGCGACGTATTCACGACCGCCTTGATCGAACGATGGATCAAATACAAACGTGAAAACGAAGTTGCGCCGCTCAGGTTGCGTCCGCATCCGCTTGAGTTCGCAATGTATTACGACATCTAATTGAATCGAAGTTTTTGGTTAAACTCAGCATTCGGTATTTTTCGATTGCTGAGTTTTTTATTTGACAGCAAAGTTAGCCGAGATTCTCGAATTTTCCTGTATAATCATTTTTGCTATGGAAAAGATCAATGTAATTTGTCCGTGCTGTGAATCGACGTTAACCATCGACGGTCTAACGGGTGCTATCATTTCGCATGAGGAAAAAGGTAAGAAACATATGTCGTTTGACGATTTAAGATCCGATCTCGATAAACGAAAACAGCTTACTGAACAATTGTTTGCGCAGGAGCAGCTAAGCCAAAAGGACCGTCATCGAATACTTGAGGAAAAATTTCAAGATGCGATGAAAAAGGCGGATAAGAATTCTACTGAACCATTCAGGAATCCATTGGACATGGATTAATAGTAGCCTTCAGACATACTAATCATTGATGAAGTTTTGCTCCAAGATCAAAAAGAGGAAGGTTCTATCGATAGTTTTTGGGCTCCTTTTGAATCTTTGGTTCTTCAGTGTCGAAACCGCGGCTCAGCTGGCCGAAGTGGAAAAAACACGCACGATTGTTCTTGAAATAGCACGGAAATCCTACCCCGAAATCAAATTAAAGAAGATTCACGTAAAGTCTTTCGAGAGTGAAAACGGGTACTTTAAAGCGCAATTTTCCGTCTCCAGATTTATGACATTTCAGCGGATGCGCTATTACATCTATGTCAATCCCGCAGTTTATCAACGAGGCGCACCAATAGCGGGAATTCATGCGATCATCGCCCACGAACTTGCCCACGTTTCATACTTCGTAAGAAAAAATCGTTTGGAGCTTTTGGGCCTGAGTAGTTTGCTATCTAAAGATTTTACAACCGATTTTGAGAGAAAAGCTGATCTAGAAGCCGTCGCGAGAGGTTATGGCAAAGGATTGATCGCGTATCGGGAGTGGCTCTATGACAACATCCCGGATGCGAAAATAGTTTCGAAAAAACGCAGATATTTTTCGCCGGAAGAGCTTACAGTAATGCTTAAACTAATCAAAGTTAAACCCTCTGCAATAGACACCTGGCGAAAGCGCGTGCCCAAGAATTTGGAGGAGATCAGGAAAAGTGGCTGACCACACAAAGGACAGAATAATTGTCGCGCTCGATGTTCCGACCGCGGAGGAAGCCCGAATGCACATCGCCGATCTACGCGATTCGGTAGGAGCATTTAAGATCGGACTTCAACTCTTCACTGTCGCGGGTGCAGGTTTTGTCCGGGAGACTGTAAAAGATGGAATTAAGCTCTTTCTGGACGTCAAATTTCACGACATTCCCGTTACGGTCGCAAACGCCTCGGTGGAGGCGACCCGACTTGGCGTCTGGATGTTTAACATTCATGCGATCGGCGGGAGTGAAATGATGAGCAGAACGGTCGAATCCGTAAAAGAAGTTTGTGAAAAAGAAAATTTACGAAGACCGAAGATTATCGGTGTAACAGTTTTGACCAGTTCGAATAGAGTAACGCTGAAACAGGTCGGTCTCGAAATGAATGTCGCCGATCAGGTTTTGAACCTGGCCAATCTTTCGAAATCCGCTGGTCTCGACGGTGTCGTCGCTTCTCCAAATGAAACCGAGATCATTCGAAAAAATGTCTCTCGAGATGATTTCTTGATCGTTACACCAGGGGTTCGCCTAGGAAATGTTGAAAACGATGACCAGAAAAGGGTCATGACGCCCGGTGAAGCAATCCTTGGCGGCGCCGACTACCTTGTGATCGGACGGCCAATTTTGCAGGCTGAAGATAAACTCGAAGCAGTAAGGCAGATAATAGAAAACATCCGTTCTGAATCGATTTAAATATACCCAATTCCCTTTTACCTACCCGTCCTTAATGAAATTGAAAATTGATTTCAATTAGAGTATAGTGAATTTTGTATTTGGGACGATGATTTGATCGGTCCGACTATATGAAAAACAATGCCTCGGAGGGAAAAGTAATGACTCTCGCAAATTTGGAGATCGGCGCGGTTGGAAAAGTGGAATCTGTTTTAGAAAACGGTGCAATTTCTAAGCGCCTGATGGAAATGGGTATTGTGCCGGGTGTCGAATTAAAGGTTGTGAAAACTGCTCCCTTTGGAGATCCAATTCAGATAAGGGTTCGCGGCTATAATCTTGCGATGCGTCGTAACGAGGCGGAAGCGATAATTATCTCGGAATAGAATTAAGCGAAAGCAAACCACCAATTGAGAGAATCGATTAACGCCACTACCCCGAATATCCCAGCACAAACGAAATCCGCGCCGCTCGTTGTTGCTCTCGCCGGCAATCCAAACGCCGGAAAAACTACACTTTTTAATGCCCTCACAGGCTTACGCCAGAAAATCGCAAATTATTCCGGTGTCACAGTTGAAAGAAAGGAAGGAAACTGGAGCGTCGGCGATGAGAATATCAAGCTCATCGATCTTCCCGGATTATACAGTCTTGATGCAACCTCTCTCGATGAGCAGATCGCGAGGGAAGTGCTGATGGGACGTTCGGAAGATCTGCCACGGCCGGACGCAATAATCGCGGTGGTCGATGCGACGAATCTTGAACGAAATCTTTACCTGGTAACTCAACTTCTCGAATACGGGATCCCGGTCGTGATCGCATTGACGATGGTCGATCTCGCGGAAAAACAAAATCTCGAAATTGACAGCGCAAAGCTTTCCAAGCTTCTTGAAATCCCGGTTATTCGGGTCAAAGCTGCACAAAGAGTGGGAATCGATGAGCTATCAGCAAAAGCTCTCGAAACGGCGAGAAGTGATCAACCTCCCCGGGTGAAATGGCTATCCAACGGACATCACAGCGGCGACGTACATTTGAGCCTTTCGGATAACGACGCTGTGAACAAGCAAATTTTCGCACGATACAATTTTATTTCTGAAGTTTATCAGGAATCCGTACAACCCGTAGATCAAAGCGAGGCAAACTTTTCCGAGAGAATTGACGGGATCCTTACACACAAATTCTTTGGACTCGTGATCCTGGTCGCGATCCTTTTGTTAGTTTTTCAGGCGATTTTCAGTTGGGCGACATTGCCGATGGACCTGCTCGACTCAGGTTTTGGCGTGCTGGGTGAATTTGTCGGGACGCAAATGCCTCCGGGAATACTTCATGATCTTATAGTTGACGGAATTATTGCCGGCGTCGGTGGGATCTTGATCTTCTTGCCGCAAATTCTAATGTTATTTCTTTTTATTTCGATCCTCGAAGATACAGGGTACATGGCTCGCGCGGCTTTTTTGCTTGATAAACTGATGTCCCGTGTGGGGCTGCACGGAAAGGCGTTTTTACCGCTGATGTCGAGTTTTGCATGTGCGATTCCGGGAATAATGGCGACGCGAACGATAGAAAACCGACGTGATAGACTTGCAACCATCTTGATCGCTCCCTTTATGAGCTGCTCCGCGCGGCTCCCGGTCTATGCGCTGATGATCGCGGCATTCTTTGCCGGGCAAACCGTTTTTGGATTTATTTCGGTTGGTGCTGTTTTGATGCTTGGGATGTATGCGCTCGGGATTTTTGTCGCCGTTATTGCGGCATTCATTTTGAAGAAAACCATCCTCAAATCACCGCCTCCTCCTTTTGTGATGGAGCTTCCGCCTTATCGCTTGCCGAATCTTCGAACCGTTTTGCAAAATATGTTTACGCGCGCGTGGCTTTTCATAAAACGTGCTGGGACGGTGATTCTTGCGATCTCGATCATCCTTTGGGCATTGATGTATTTTCCAAGAGGTGCGGAAGTTCAGGGTTCAGAGGTTACTGTTCAGAATGAAGCTAGCCAAAGTAAAACAAACAAAGTCCAAAAGCCAAAAAACGAAGACCCATTCGTCTCCCAACAACTCGAAAACAGCTTTGCCGGGATGCTCGGTCGAACGATCGAACCTGCGATCGCTCCGCTTGGATTTGACTGGAAGATCGGCGTTGCGATAATTGCCTCGTTTGCGGCGAGGGAAGTGCTAGTGTCTACTCTGAGCATCATTTATAACGTCGGCGCAGATGCAGATGAAACCAGTCCGACCTTGATCAAAGCCATTCAGACCGCGAAAAAGGCAGATGGGACGCCGGTTTGGACACCGCTTACAGCTCTTTCCTTAATGGTCTTCTTTGTCCTTGCAATGCAATGTATGTCGACACTTGCCGTAGTACGGCGGGAAACTAACTCGTGGGCTTGGGTTATATTTATGTTTGGATATATGACCGTGATTGCTTACTTTGCTTCGCTGCTTACTTATCAGGGCGGGCGGTTTCTTGGGTTTACCTAATATCCGGCCAGACGGAATTGATTCTTTTCAAAAAGAATAATCTGGTTAGTTTTTCTCGAACTCGAGTTCACATCTAAGCCGGCATACTCTTCGTTCGGCAAATTAAAACAATTTCGGTATAATTGCCCAACCTAATTTAATACCCATATTTTGCATTCGAGATTATGCCGAAACGTACCGATATTCATAAAATTTTAATTATCGGATCTGGTCCGATCGTCATTGGCCAGGCTTGCGAATTTGATTATTCGGGAACGCAAGCGTGCCGTGCCTTGCGTGAGGAAGGTTTCGAGGTCGTGCTTGTAAACTCAAACCCGGCGACGATCATGACCGACCCTGAAATTGCGGACAAAACCTATATCGAGCCCCTTACGGTTGAAACAATCTCCGAAATTATTGCGAGAGAAAAACCCGATGCGCTTCTTCCCACAGTTGGCGGGCAGACGGGTCTGAATTTATCAATTGAGCTCTATGAAGCCGGAATATTAGAAAAACACGGCGTTCAACTGATCGGTGCAAATGTCGAATCGATAAGGGTCGGTGAAGACCGCGAGCTTTTCCAAAAGGCGATGAACGAGATCGGAATCGAATCTGCGAAAGGCGATTTTGCACACAATTTGGATGAAGCGCGCAAGATTGTTGAACAAACCGGATACCCATCAATAATCCGCCCTGCGTATACGCTTGGCGGTACGGGCGGCGGAATCGCGTATAACCCGGAAGAATTCGAAGAGATTGTTGAGCGCGGTTTGGATGCCTCGCCTGTTTCACAGGTTTTGATCGAAGAATCGATCCTTGGCTGGAAAGAATACGAGCTCGAAGTGATGCGCGATTTGAATGACAATGTTGTTATTATTTGCTCGATTGAAAACTTTGATCCGATGGGTGTCCACACGGGCGATTCCATCACTGTCGCACCCGCGCAAACATTGACCGATGTCGAATTCCAACGCCTGCGCGATATGTCGATTGCGTGTATCCGTAAAGTCGGGGTCGAAACAGGCGGCTCAAACATTCAGTTTGCCGTGAACCCTGAAAACGGCGATGTTCGAATCATCGAAATGAATCCGCGTGTATCGCGAAGTTCCGCACTCGCGAGTAAAGCGACAGGATTTCCGATCGCAAAGATCGCTGCCAAACTCGCAGTCGGTTATACGCTTGATGAAATCCCAAATGACATTACGAAGAAAACGACGGCATCATTTGAACCGACGATCGATTATGTCGTAACAAAAATACCGAAGTGGGCGTTTGAGAAATTTCCCGGTACGGAAGATGTCCTTGGAACACAGATGAAATCGGTTGGCGAGGTAATGGCGATCGGGAGGACATTTAAGGAATCGCTTTTTAAAGGCCTCCGTTCGTTGGAAGCGGTTAAACCCTTACGTTTACAAGATATCCCCGACCACGTTTTGCAGCAAAAGCTTTCGCGCCCTAATTCCCAAAGGTTTTCTTATATTACCTACGCCTTACAGCATGGTTATTCGATCAAGGAAGTTCATCGCTTAACAAAAATTGATCCCTGGTTTTTGGAGCAATTGGTTGAGGTAATGCGACTCCAGGACCGCATCGAAAACCGAAAGCTAAACGATGTACCGTGCGAAACGCTTCGCCGGGCAAAAGAATATGCTCTCAGCGACCGGCGTATTGCGTTTCTCACCGATTCAAGCGAAAAAGAAGTGCGCGCGCGACGCAAAGATCTGGGAATTGTGCCGGTTTATAAACGCGTAGACACCTGCGGCGCGGAATTTGAATCTTTTACACCTTATCTTTATTCGACCTACGAAGAGGAAAACGAAGCTGAACCAACCGACCGGCGTAAAATTATGATCCTTGGCTCGGGACCAAACAGGATTGGGCAAGGAATTGAATTTGATTATTGCTGCTGCCATGCTGCTTTTGCACTTTCCGATGCGGATTTTGAAACGATCATGGTCAACTGCAATCCGGAAACTGTTTCAACCGATTACGACACATCCGACCGACTTTATTTTGAGCCGCTCACCTTTGAAGATGTAATGAACATCGTCGACACGGAAAATCCAGAAGGTGTGATCGTGCAATTCGGTGGGCAAACGCCGCTAAACCTGGCAGATCGATTAAACGAAGCGGGTGTGCCTATTATTGGAACATCACCGGATTCAATTGATCTCGCCGAAGATCGGAAACGGTTTTCCGCGCTTCTTAAAGAGCTAAACATTCCGCAGCCGGCAAATGGAACGGCCGTTTCGCCCGAAGAAGCCAAAATAATTGCCGAAGAGATCGGATATCCCGTCGTCGTGCGTCCGAGTTTTGTTCTTGGTGGACGGGCGATGGCGATCGTTTATGATGAAGAAACTTTGGACGAATATATGCGGACGGCGGTTGATGCTTCGCCCGAAAAGCCGATTCTAATTGATAAATTCTTAGAGCGCGCTGTCGAGATCGACGTTGATGCACTCGCCGATGAAACCGCCTGTGTAATTGCCGGGATCCAAGAACATATTGAAGAAGCGGGAATTCATTCAGGGGATTCGAGCAGCGTACTTCCAACTCAAAAGGTTGCGGAAGAACACATCGAAACGATCAAACATTACACCAAGATTCTTGCAAAGGCTTTGAAAGTAAAAGGTTTGATGAATCTCCAACTCGCCATCAAAGATGACCGCGTATTTATTATCGAAGTAAACCCAAGAGCTTCCCGCACCGTTCCATTCGTAGCGAAAGCAACCGGAGTTCCGCTGGCAAAGATCGCATCCCTTGTAATGGCAAACGTCAAAACTCTCGCAGAATTCAATCTGCCCGAACACCTGGACGTCCCATATATTTTTGTAAAATCACCCGTCTTTCCGTTCAAAAAATTCGCCGGAGTCGATCCGATCTTAGGACCTGAAATGCACTCAACGGGCGAGGTGATGGGAATCGGCGAAACATTCGGCGAAGCATTTGGCAAGGCGATGGAAGGCGCATTTTTGAATCTGCCGAGAGAAGGGAAAGCCTTTATTTCGATCAACGATTCGGACAAAGGACAAGCTGTAATTCTCGCCCGCCGACTCGCAAAAATGGATTTCTCGTTGATCGCCACATACGGCACGGCGAATCGACTTAAAGAAGTCGGGCTGGAATGCGAAACAGTTTTTAAGGTCAACGAAGGCCGTCCAAATATCGCCGACTACATCAAACGCGGCGAGATCGCCCTTGTCATCAACACACCGCTTGGCAAAACATCCCACTACGACGAACAGGCGATCCGAAAATCAGCCCTCCAATATAACGTCCCGACCGTTACGACGATGACCGGAGCAGAAGCCCTGATCGAAGCAATTTCAACTAAATTAAGCGATAAAAAGATAAACGTCCGCAGCCTGCAGGAGATCCACGAAAACAAAACCACCGTAGCAGAAACCCGCGCGTAATCGAATGGGGGCAGAAACACGACCGCAAGGAAGTGTGCGAATCGTAAATAGTTATGCCGAAACGATTAAAAGAGATTCCACGATTCAAGAATGAAGACGAAGAAAGAGAATTTTGTTCGAAAAACGACTCGACTGATTTTGTCGATTGGGAAAAAGTAGAATCTAAGGTCTTGGCAAAACTCCCGCCATCGCGAGAAGTCGTCAGGAGTTCCACGAAAGCAAAAATACAGTAGGAGAAAGCCGCGCGTAGTAAGGGTGGAAAACGTGATGGAACGGTATCGCCGGCGAGCCCATGGCCGTGTGAACCGAGAGCACCATTGCAACGATGCAGAAACCCGCACGAAGTAAGGGTGGAAAACGTGATGGAACGGTATCGCTGGCGAACCCATGGCCCTCCACACCGAGAGCACCATTGCAACGATGCAGAAACCCACGGAGTAAGGGTGAAAACGTAGTGAACTTCGAAGTCGGTTATCCGACGCCCTCTTGACCGAAAGCACCCTTACTCGACATCGACTTCCTCGATGGGATTTCGGATAGGCTTTCGGAGCTTGAATATCCGCTATATTTTCTTGATTTCGAAACGGTGAATCCTTCGATTCCGCAATGTAAGGGGATGAAACCGCTCAATAAGATAACTTTTCAACATTCGCTCCACGTTTTACGGGAATCGGATAGCGAGTTTGAGCATTTTGAGTTTTTGTCGAATGGGGAAGGCGAGGCACCGCGAAAAGTTGCGGCTAGTTTGAAGGATTTGATTGGCGATACAGGCAGCGCGATCGTTTGGCACAAATCGTTTGAAATGGGCAGAAACAGCGAAACGGGTGAGCTTTACCCTGAATATGCCGACTTTTTCGAATCCGTGAATGGGCGTGTGTTTGATCTTTACGAGATATTCTCGAAAAAATTCTATCGCGATCCGCGTTTTCTGAACAATTCAATTAGAGCGTTTTACCGATTCTTGTACCTGAGCTAAGTTATAAAGAATTGGAAATTGGCAACGGCGGGCTGGCATCTGCGCGTTGGTTTGACGAGGTTTTCAAAGGTGAAGACCCGGTGAAGAAAAAGCAGACAATGAAAAATTTAAGTGAAAACTGCCATTTTGATACTATTGCAATGGTTAGGATTTTCGAAGTTCTCGAAGCTTCTAGTTCGTGTTTTGCGAAGTACCGGGAAAGATTCGCGCCGCCTAGACTTCGTTATGTAACAGATCAGACACAAAAGTCTTCGCAGGTCAATCGAGCAAGCTCTTTACAATCATTTTGGCGCTGTGTGGAGCCGCAAGACTCGCGATATTTCCTTTCATTACTTCAAATCTTTTCTTATCCTCAATCAATTTATCAATTTTATAGCTAAGCGTTGGCAGGTTATTGCATTTGATCGCGCAGCCTTTTTCGAGCAGGTGATCGGAATTGCGTTCTTCCTGTCCGGGGATTGGATCGACGATAATAAAGATCAAACCTTTTGCGAGTGCTTCTGAGGTTGTAAGCCCACCCGGTTTTCCCACTATCAAGTCCGACGCTGACATCAGCTCGTCCATTTGCTTTGTATAGCCAATAGGGAGAAATTTAACGCGTTCGTTGTTTAGCTTTTTGAGCGCGAGTTTGTCGATCTTTGCTTTGAGTTTCGCGTTGCGACCGCAAATGGCAATTATCTGCGAAGGCGTTTGAAGTTCGCGTAAGGCTTCCAGAAGCAACTCGATATTTCCGACGCCGAAACCGCCTGCCGAAACGAGGATCGTGAGTTTATCTTTCTCGAGTCCGTGTTTTTTGCGCATTTCGAGTTTGTCTTTATGTTCGGCGAAAATCGGATCGATCGGAATTCCCGTGACCGATATCGTCTCGGGACGTATGCCAACCTTTTCGAGATGGACGCGTGTTTCATCGAGCGCGACAAAATAATATTCGTAATTGTGCATCAGCCACATAGCATGCGCGTCAAAATCGGTCACCACGATCGCCTGTTTTGTATCGATCTTTCCTTTTGCGCGAAGCCAGGAAATTATTTCTGCCGGAAGAAAATGTGTGCACACGGCGATATCGGGTTTTTCGTTTTTGATGAGCTTGATAAATGGCTGAGTGTTCAGGCGGTCGAGCGCGAGTCGGCGCTTTTCGTTTTCCCAGGGCTTGTCGAGCGAATCGTACATCCAGCCTACGACCTCTGGCATTTTGTTTACCATTTCGATATAAGCTTTGCCGTAGAGCCGTCGAAAAAGTGGATTTGTGTATTCGAGTACGTCGATGTTTTTTATCTCTTCTGCAGCGTTTTGATTTATGAGTTCTTTCTCAACTGCGTTTGCGGCGGAGACGTGTCCGGCACCGACCGAGGCTGATAGGATCAATACTTTTTTGAACATAGGTTTTAAAATTCGGCCTAATTTAAAGCAATAGCATAAAGGATTTAAAGCATTTACCGCACATTTTAAATCAGCGGTATCTTGAGTTTAAGATTGCTTTAAATTGCTTTAAAGTGAATTTAAAGCGCTTAAGCGACCGTTTTAAAGCACCTATGCGTGCTTTAAACATCCGTAAATAGGCGGTTGCGCTAATTGACGATCGCCCTTTAAAATAAACACTTGCGTTGTTTAAAGCAGCCGTTTCCATATTTAAAGCGCCGCTTTAAATTGCAGATGATTATTTAAAGCGCTAATGCTTTTGCTTTAAAGCGGGTTTAAGATTTCCCCAAAAATCTGAATTCTCGGGCTACGGAGTATTGAGGCAATATAGTATTCTGACTGTTATTTTTTAGAATGCATTCCTTAAACTTTGAGCAATAATCCGACAAGTATTTTAAGCTCCGGCATGGCGCAGATGTTTTTCGCGACGTTTTCATTTTTTATGGCAAACGTTTTTGTAAAACAGCTCGCTGACATGCCCGTGATGGAGATCGTCTTTTTTAGATGTGTGGTCGCCGGGATTTTTTGCTGGGTTGGGATAAAACAAGCAAACGTGCATTGGGCCGGAAATAACAAACCATTTTTGATCTATCGCGGAATTGCCGGAACCGCCGCCTTGGTTTTGTTTTTTATCACACTTCACAATATTCCGCTCGCATCGGCTACGACGATTCAATATCTCTCACCGATATTTACGGCGTTCATCGCGATATTTTTCCTAAAAGAAAGCGTAAAAGTGCTTCAATGGTTATTCTATGCGATCGCTTTTGGCGGCGTACTTTTAATAAAGAATTTTGATTCCCGTGTCTCGCTTTTTTATCTTGCGCTTGGGATCGTTTCGGCTTTTGGCTCGGGTGTGGCTTATAATTTTGTTAGAAAACTAAAGGACACCGAGCATCCGCTGGTGATCATTTTGTATTTTCAGTTTGTCGGCGTAGTTGTTTCGCTGCCGTTTTTATTATTTGTTTGGAAAACTCCGCGTGGAATAGAATGGTTTTATCTGTTGCTCGTCGGTGTATTTTCCCAACTCGGGCAGGTTTTCCTGACAAACGCATTTTCACGCGAGCGTGCGGCGAGTGTTGCGATCATCGTTTATTCGGGGTTGGTTTACGCGATCTCGGTCGGCTGGATCATCTACGGTGAGAAGCAAACGATCTCGACATTTTTTGGAATGCTCTTGGTAGTGGCGGGGGTCGCAGCTAGTATGGTTTATAGTAATAGACTGAGGTACAGGGAAAAACTTGGGTCGCTTGGAGTGTGAAACTGAGATTATGGAGATGAACAGCGAAGAGACAATAAAGAGAATATTTCAAGAATTTAAAACGATTGCGGTCGTCGGACTTTCATCAAATCCGCGGCGTCCTTCGAATGGAGTATCGGCGTTTATGCAGGATAAGGGTTATCGGGTGATTCCGGTAAACCCAAATGAGACCGAGGTTCTGGGCGAAAAGGCGTATAGGCGTCTTTCGGACGTGGTGGAAAAGATCGAGCTTGTAGATATTTTCCGAGACCGGAAATTTGCGGGAGAGGCCGTAGATCAGGCGGTCGCGGTTGGTGCAAAAGCAGTATGGCTGCAGGAAGGGGTGATAGATCAAGCAGCGGCGGAAAGAGCCGAAGAAGCGGGTTTACTCGTCGTGATGGATCGTTGCTGGCTGAAGGAATATTATCAACATGGATCATAAAATTCGCGCAATCGTCGTGACGGTGAGTGACACACGGGTTGAATCCGATGATCTTTCGGGTATCGCTCTAAAAGAATGTTTGGAAGAGATCGGTGCCGAAGTAATTGAAAGGATTATCGTTTCAGATGATTTTGAGAATCTTCGTCAAACGTTGTATTCATTGACTGAAACGGAAGCTAATTTGATTTTAACCACCGGCGGAACCGGTTTTTCCGGGCGCGATAATACACCTGAAGCTACGCTCGCCGTGATTGAAAAGGAAGCGCCGGGGTTATCGGAAGCGATGAGGGCGGCAACCCTCAATAATACAAAATTTTCGATGCTTTCGCGCGGCGTTTCGGGAATCAGAAATGAAACATTGATAATAAATTTGCCGGGTTCGCCAAAGGGTGTGCGTGAATGTTCTGATGTGATCAAGGGCGTCTTACCCCACGCCGTCAATCAAATTTTAGGAGATACAAAACACTAAACGGAGTAGGTCTATGAAGTTGCTTCACATTTTTCCGATTCTTTTGATAGCCTTTGCGCTCACTGGATTTTCGCAGCCGCCGCCAAGCGTTCCGCTCTCGACCTACAAGGCGATCAAGACGGATGTCGAACTCGTTCCTTGTGAAAATAAAGATAGATTGGAGGGTGTGCGAAAACTTTTTACTGAGAAGGGGGCAGATGAGAGCGACGTAAAAATCGAAGATTTTGGACATGTAGAAAACCTCGTAATTGAAAACCAGGGAAACGGGATCGGAACGGTTATCATCGGCGCCCATTATGATCAGGAAGGTGGAGGCTGCGGAGCGATCGATAATTGGACCGGAATTGTGGTTTTGGCAAATGTCTACAACACAATGCGTACTATGAGCACGAACAAAAGCTACAAATTTGTTGCTTTTGGCAAAGAAGAGCAGGGTTTGATCGGTTCGAAAGCGATGGCTAATGCGATTCCAAAAGACCAACGCGAAAATTACTGCGCGATGGTAAATCTGGACAGTTTTGGATTTTCTTATCCTCAGTTTATGCCGCACATTTCTGACCAACGGCTGTTGAAATTAGGAAAGGAAATATCAATGGCTCTTAAACTTCCGAGCGGAACGGCCGGCATAGATAGGGCGAGCTCGGATTCGCTGCCATTCATCGAAAATAAGATTCCCGCAATCAGCGTCCACGGGCTCTCAAATAATTGGCAAAGTATTTTGCACACAAAACGAGATCAGGTCAAAAACATAAATCACGCCTCGGTGTATTATGGCTATCGGTTTACCTTAAGCTTTGTAATTGCGATCGACGCAGAGCCTTGCGATGCGTTTAGGAAGAAAAAATGAACGGTCGAAATTTCTTCCCGATAATTTTTCTGCTTTTGTTCTTACCGGGCTGTAAATGGTTTTCCGCATCCCCGATCAAGCCGGCAAATTTCAAGTTGATAAAAAGCCAGATTGAGGCGGTCAACTGCGATAATGCTGCACGTTTTAGCTCTGTAAAGAAACTGTTTCAGGAATCAGGGGCAAGCGAAAACGATATAAAGGTTGAGGTATTTGGCCCGGTCGAAAATATTGTTTTGACACTAAAGGGAAACGGGAACGAAACGGTTTTGGTTGGCGCGCATTATGACAAAACATCGTTTGGATGCGGGGTTATAGACAACTGGACTGGTGTCGTTATCATTGCGAATCTCTATCGCTCGCTGAAGACTCAAAGAAATGAAAAAACCTATAAATTTATTGCTTTTGGAAAGGAAGAATGCGGTTTGGTGGGATCGAAAGCAATGGCGGCGGCAATTCCGGAAGATGAAAGAAAAAACTATTGCGCGATGATAAATTTTGATAGTTTTGGTTTTGAGAACACGTGGGCTCTTGACGATATTTCGGATAAGAAGTTGATCGATCTGGGACGCAAAGTTGCGGAAAAACGAAATGCCGGGTTCGAGGTAAAAAGTTTTGGCGGGGCGAGCTCTGATTCAAAATCTTTTCGCGATATCGGAATTCCTGCGATCACTTTTTCAGGCCTAAACGATAGCTGGCGAGAACACGTCCACAAAAAAGGCGATCAATTGGCAAATGTAAATATCGAAAAGGTTTACGAGAACTATCTTTTTGCCGAAGCCTTTTTAAACTCAGTTGATAGGGATCTCTGCAGCGGGTTTCGCTAACAAAATTCGGAAGCAAGGACGGGAACTCCTACTGCGGAGTTCCCCAAAAGGAAGTTCAACCCCACGACTACCGGACGATCTCGCTTACAACTTTCCCATTTATTATTGTTCCAACGCAGTGTGTCACATACTCAAAAGGATCGCCGTCGTACAATGCGAAATCAGCGTCTTTGCCAACCTCGATCGAGCCGATCCGTTTCTCGAGGCCCAATACTTTTGCGGCATTGATCGTTATCGTCGATAGCGCTTCGGAAAGATTTAGTCCGTAAGCGACCGTTTGTCCGGCTTCAAATAAAACAACACGGGTTTTCGGAACGTACGTTTCATAACCGCTTTGAAGCGCGACCGGGATTCCGGCTTTCATAAGTTTCGAAGCGGTTTCCATAGAAAGGGATTCGGTATCGCCGCCCGCGCGATACATTGTCGGATGAACAATAACGGGAAAACCCGACCTTATTATCTCATCCATTACAAGATGTGCCTCCGAAACCCCGTCGAGGGCGATTCTGATATTGAATTCTTTGGCAATTCGCAAAGCGGTCATAATATCGATTGCTTTGTGAGCCGTTATTAAAAGCGGAATTTCGCGGCGTATCACCTTCTCCATTTCGGCATTTCGCAGATCGTTTGAGGGGCTGGTCGTCATCTTATTTTCGGACTCATCCTGAAAGGCCGGCGTCGGCGGGTTTTTCAGCATCGAATTCGGATTGCTGACGTTTGGGCTGTTGTCTCTTTTGTCAGCGGAATCACTATCTGAATTCGTAGACGTGGTTTTTGTTTTTTTATCTTTTTTCGCATCCTCTGTTTTGCGAACTGATTCCTGCGCCTTGATAAGCACTGCACGAAGCATCGATGCTTGTTTGGCTCGCGTTCCCGGCGAACCGCCGCCGCTGACTATTGCGTCATTGCCTAAAGTTACAGCGATCATCGAAGTCGGAATTAATACGGCATCTTCAACCGTTTTTCCAATGGTTTTGGCAATCATCATTTGCCCGGAAACGAGCGCGGCGGGTGCATGGCCGGTGTGAATTGTCGTAACGCCGAGACTGCGAACCCACTCGATAAGTTTTTCCTCTGGGTTGTATGCATCAATAGCTCGTAACTCCGGTTGAATCGGTGAGGAATTTTCAACCTGCATCTGATCGTGCGGTTGATTTAGGTAACCAGCCAAACCGATCACCGAATGCGCATCAATCAACCCGGGCGTTACCACTTTTGCCTCGATAATTTTATAACCTTGGGGAATCGCTATCGACGCTGCTGAACCGACGGCCGTAATTTTTCCGTTATTTGTCAAAATCACACCATTTTTGATCGCCTCGCCGTTCATCGTGTAAACTGTTTCGCCTTTGACAGCGACTTGACCGTAAATAGCAGACGGCGAATAGTAAATAGTGAAGAGTGCAATAAAAAGAAACGCCAACTTCTCGATTTTAAGGTTCAAATTTTTCATTATTCGTTTCCTCCCAAATCGCCGTCGAAGCAACTAATATGAACGAGTCGATCATTGCCCGCTCCGTATCCGCCAACCGCAATTAAATAATCTTTAGCGTCACTTCTGTCGAATACTTTCTTTCCGTCAACAAATGTCTGCTCAACGTTTGTGTAAATGCTCAAAGGGTCACCCGATAGCACAATAAAATCTGCGTCTTTTCCCTTTTCAAGCGAACCGATCCGGTCTTGGAGGTCGAGCATAACTGCATTTGCCATTGTCATTCCGTAAAGAGCTTTGTCGCGAGACATACCCGAACGTACTCCAAATCCTGCAGAACGTAGGAAAAGTCTTGAATCGGTTATGTAATCGTCAGTGTGAAACCCGACCAACGCTCCCGCCTTTTCCAGCGCGGAGCCGTTTTCCCACTTAATATCGGTTGTTTCAAGTTTCCCGCCGGGTGAATCGATCATAATAATAGAGGCGGGAACTTTGGCGGCGGCAATTTCATCCGCAACTTTCCATGCTTCTGAAACGTGCTGTAAAACAAGCCTGAAACCAAATTCTTTTTTAAGTCGAAGAACCGTCATAATGTCATCATGACGATGGGTGTGGTGGTGAACAACACGTTTTCCTTCAAGGACTTCTACTAAAGTTTCCATCGCCAGATCGCGAGTCGGCATTTTACCTTTATCGTTTCCGGCTTTTTTGACCTTGTCTCTATATTCCTGAGCTTTTATGAATTGTTCTCTAACGAGAGCGGCTGATTTCGCACGTGTCCCGGGAAACTTTCCACCCGAACTACGAATACTGTTCGTGCCGTTGGCGAACTTTATTCCACCCATATATTTGCCGTCTTTGTCATAGATCAGAAGATCTTCGATCGTGTTTGCATTGTCGTGTAGCTTAATATAAAGAGTTTGACCGCTGTCGAGATGTCCAGATCCGGGCATTATATTTACAGTCGTTATTCCTCCCGCCTGCGCCCTTTGGATGCTGGATGCCCGCGGATTTATCGAATCAAGCGTTCGTATTTCGGGTTGAATCGGACCCGAACCATCCGCCCCTGCAACCTCGCCGATATGGCTGTGCGAATCAACAAGCCCGGGCATTATTACTTTGCCTTTTAAATCGACGATCCTTGTATCGGCAGTAAAATTAATACCGTCGGCGTTTCCAACCTGGATGATTTTCCCTTTATGTACCAGAAGAAAGCCGTTCTCGATCGGGCTTCCGATTATCGGAATGATCTTCGCGCCTACGTAGGCCGTTCGCATTTCCTGCGCGGGCGCGAAAAACACAAAAACCAGCAGCAGAAAAAAACTACAGAAGGATTTATTCATTTGGTTTCCTCGAATTGTTATTTAAAAAGAAGTGTATTGATAAAGTGCAACGAAATCGTGTTCATGTCAAGAATTAAATACGAAATCGTCTATACGTACATTTCGATTAAGAACCGAGTTTGCTGAGTCGAAAACTTTAACTCATTTTGTTTTAATAGTTTACAGTCGAAGTGCGTGAAATACTTACATGTGTGGCACGCTCATTGTTGTGTCTCTTATTCATCAAATACGAAATACGGGGAAATTAATACAAGATCACGCCCCGAATTTTTGGAGGTTTAAGTTATGAAAAAATTATTCACATTTACCCTTTTGTTTATATTCGGGTTAACAATAATTGCTCCTGATTCATTTGCTCAAACACGCAGAAAAAAACGACCTGGTTTAAAGACTAATATTGCGATCGTTGCAGGTAGCACGGCAGCGGGCGCCTTAATCGGACGGGGACGCAACGGAGCGCTCATTGGAGCCGGGGCAGGTTTGCTTTATGCGACAAGTCGAAAGGGCACGAAACGTCGCTCACTAAATAGCAATAATCGCAGATACGCAAAAATTGCCGGTGGTTCGTTGTTGGGTGCGGGCACAGGCGCATGGGCAGGCGGCAAGACCGGATTGATACTCGGTGCGCTGGCCGGCGGCGGCGCGACCTATCTCTATACCAGGAATGGTCGCCGTTATTATACGACGAGCGGACGAAAATTCTACGTGAAAAATAACCGCAGATATTATGTCAGGTAGCGATAAAGTCGTTTTTATATTAGGCGGTAGGGTATTTCGGCTCTTCCGCCTTTTTTTTTGGCAGGAAAACGGAAAACGTTGTTCCGTTTCCATTATTATTAGAAACTTCTATTCTTCCGTTGTGAGCAGTAACAATACCGTAGCAAACCGCGAGACCCAAGCCGATTCCCGTCCCGGACGATTTCGTCGAAAAAAATGGGTCGAAAATTTTCTTTAAATCGCCTTCATTTATCCCGGCGCCATTGTCTGTAATTTCAGTTAGAATCATATTTTCCACTGGTTTTGTACGGATAGATAGGTTTCCTCCTTGAGGCATTGTATCCCGCGCATTGAAGAACAAATTCAAAAAAACCTGCTCAAGTTGATCGGAATCGGCGAAAACTTTTGGGAGATTCTCGGCGAGAGTTTTTTCCAGCTTCAGATTTTGGAAAGATTTGTCAAAACTCGCCAATCGAAGACTTTTTTCTATAACTTTATTCAAATTCACCGCCGATTTCGCAGCCGGACGCACTCTGGCGAAATCCATCATATCCTTAGTTACTCGGGAAATACGTGAAATCTGAGTTTCAATCAGCTTTAGTTTTTCTTTTGTGTTTTCATTCAGATCTTGATCTTTACTAATCATTTGGATGAGCGAAGAGATCGAAGCAAGCGGATTATTAACTTCGTGTGCGACGCCTGCAGAAAGCGTTCCCATTGCGGCAAGCTTTTCGGTTCTAAGAAGCTTTTCATTCAATTGTTTTAGTTGGTCAATATCTCGCGCCATTTTTCTGCTCATTTCGTTGAACGAGGCAGATAACAACCCGATTTCATCATTACTTTTCCGCAAATTTACTTCAGTTCCGTAATTTCCTTCGGTCACCTGAACCGCAGCCAAAGTAACACGTTGAAGCGGACGTGTGATCGAGCGGACGATCAGAAGCACGAGAAGTAGATTTGGGACGAGAGCCGAAATAAGACTAAAAACAAGATATCTGCGCCACGCCTCGAAATTCATTCCATTTTGAAACGCCCACCAAACGATCGGGATTTGGAAGAGTGCGAAACTTAAGACTGCCACGGTTGCAATACTCAAGGCGATTTTCCAGGCAATTGGAAAAAGTCTGAATTGATCGAGCGCGGTTTGGAATGAAAAAAGCTTGAAATTAGAGATGGCGTAGGCGTAAATGAGAACACCGGGCAGAACCAAAATCGTACTGTAAGGGAGATAATCGTAGATTCCAAACAATGGAAGAATAATGTTTGCAATGGTTTTAAGGACTCCGGTTATAAAAAGCCCCCAGAGAATAGCTCCGACCTGCTGGCCCTTTTGCGTCCCTCGAAATCTTATGTATTTGCGATATAAAACCGCAGCGCCGTATCCAAAAACGAAGTAAACATAAATTACGAAAGCGTATGCTAGTGGAGAGGTCTCAAACACAAAGTTTCCGTTTTCAATTCCGACATTATTCCAAAGGAGCCCGCCCAAAGCCGCAGGAATCAATATCAGGCTAGGTGCAAAAAGCACGGCAGCCTTTTTTCGAGGCGTTCTTGCATTTTCGGGAAACACCCATGCGAAGACCACCAACGCACACTGCATCAAAAGGGCAATTATAAAACTTGCGGATGCCCAATAATCCCAGACAAGAAGTTTATCCTCGAAATTCCAAAATACAAGGTCTTTTGCAGCCCACAGCGCAAGGAAAGAGATAAAGGCAGCAAAGGTTTGATTCGCACGGCTTCTCGGGTTGGCAACAAATATGTAGAAGCCGAGAAACACGAGCAAAAAAATCGAGAAAAGATGTAGTAAAGCGAGCATCAGCCAAATATGTTTAATTGAACGTTTGGCTGTATATTAGCAAACTACCCGAAAACTACATATCAATCGGAAGGATTGCTAAAATATCCCTACGACCTCGATAGTTCGCGAAATTATTTAACCTTTATTTTGAAGTTGACTCCGAAGATATGGAGATGTTTTTGGCTTGATTGAAAATTATGTCGATATTGATAAAAGAAATCGGTTGTGAAATTTTCGCTGAATTCTTTGCTGATTCCACCGACCGAATCGTTGCGATGCACTCTTGTGTTCCTCAAATCAAAATATGTGTCGTTTGAGAGAAACAGAGTAAAAATCGTCTCACCATCTCTTTTTACCGGGATTCCAACCTTTGTGCGATTACGGTAATATGTTTCGTCTTTTCGATCTGCAGTTTTAAAACGGTGCTCAAAACGGCTTCGATTTTCCAATGAAAAATTTTCGAACGTCTTTTTGGGTGTGAAATCAAAACGTGCCCGATGCTCGTATCGGGTCGGTCCCGAAGAGGTCTGCACGCGGAAAATGTAACTCGGTTGAAGGGTTATGTATTTATTTAGTTTGTATTTGACAGCAAAACCGATTCGTTTATCGGACAGATCGGAAATATTATCAGTCACCCGGAGATTTCCGATGACTATTCCGCTCATTTTTTTGTTGTCTCTATCAAGGGGAAACTCTACAGTAGTTTCGTTCCAAAATTGCGTATCATCATTGTCTGTTTGGCCGATACCACTGCCAGTAAACAAAAGGGTTACGATAACTAGACATAAGGTCGAATTCCTCATATGAGAGATTGTAATGAATGGGCTGTTACAGAAATGTTACGGGTTAATGAATTTTCTGTTAATAGTTCCGAAACAACAAGCGTTACACAACAAAGATATAACTTATACGGGAAGCCCAAGAATTAACGCGGATATTGTGAGTGTGATACCGAAAGCGATCGGAAGAAATTCTTTTTGTTCTATTTGATCACCGCGTTTGAGAATTCTATGGAAAACGGCAAAAACCGGAAGTGCAATCGCTCCTACCGCCCCACCAATCGCGGCTCCGAAAACGGCGCCGATAATAAAAATGAAAAAGCCCCCGGCTGCTCCGGAAATCATACCCCAAAGAAACCCAACAAATGGCAGTAAGAAGATCATGGCCCACCACGGATATTTTTCGAGACTTGTTACAACTTTTCCGATGAGTTTGCCGGAAAAGTATCCGGTGAGAGCGGTGACGATCGTCACGACGAGAAGTAAAATTGTGATCCATCCATCGCCGCGGCTGAATGGATCAGTTTCGAAAAGAAATCGTGCAAAAAATGAGGCCGGCGGAAACGATCCCAAAAGTGCTCCGAAATATCCAAAAGCCTTTTCCGAAGAAATCGGATTAACCATTAATTCTGCTTCAAGCTGGTCTTCAAAGGAATCGTAACGTGAGTTTTTCCGTACGAAATCGGCATTTACCTTTAAGAGGGTCGTTAGCCGTCTTTCCGCAGCATCGCGATCGCTGCCCGTGATTTCAACTCCTTCGAATTCGGTTGGGTTGTCGAAAGGGATTGTTTTTTGAGGTTCCATAAATCTTTCTCCGGCACTATGATGCTCGTTTTGTCGACTTCTTGCGGGATTTCGTTGAAAAGTAAAACGATTAAATCCAACGCAGCACTGTCATCTAAAAGTTTAACAAATTCACGAGCATGGCTGCTAAACACTTTTCTCCTCGAAACGTTTGATTCTAATAACGTCGCGAGCAGTTCAACAAATTCCGCACGTGCCTCGCTAAGATGAGATTTTAACCTTGAGCGGTTGCGTCTATTTAAACAAATCATTCCGAGTTCCGGTTTTCGGTGCCCTGAAATGACGAATAGCTCGCTTATCCGGGTGCATGCCGCATCGATCTCCGCACGATCGGCACTCAATAAACCGGAATACCTTTCAATAAGCTCGCGGAATTCAAAGATCAACCCTGCACGTTTTTCCGGAACAAATTGTTCAAATCTCTTTTTCGCACGTTCTATTCTTTCGCGCTCGTCTGAATCCAAATGAGATTTTAGATCGAATTCAGTTTTTTGAAACATATTCGTAACTTCGCTTTGTAAAGATTGAAATGCAACGGGCGGCCAAAAAAATAAAACCGCGGCGGATTTGAAAAATGTGCGCGCGTCTCGGGTTTTATCTGAAAAAAAATAGTGGACCCCAAAGGGGGCGCCGCAGGCGAGGTAAATAATTATGGTATCTGACATACTCATTACTTGAAGCTTTGAGCAATTGATGTGCCGGACTACTGCAAGATCCTCAAACCGGTTGGTTAATCTATTACAGCCTGAAATTATGGAGTCCGGTTAAATAGGATGAACAATGCTCAAGCAACCTTCGTATCTTTAATTTGGTAAATTGCGAATGCGTCACGGAAGATTTTGCAAAATGCAAATGTTCCGAACGTTAGAGCAAAAAGATAACGAAGATTCGTCAATAATTTAGCGCTAGAAAAGTTTCGGATTAACAAAGATTTTGGAATATAAATCGTCCGAAGAGTAATAATACAAATACACAATTTATATTCAGAGAAGGAAAGGGAATGATTACAAAGAAGGCAAAAATAAAAATAATAAGACGGAAAGACCTTAGTAATTTGGAAAAGGTCAAAGAAAGTGATAGGCGTGAGAAAAACAAAGCCGCAAGGGAAGTGGTTTCAAATGTTTCAAGTTGGGTAAATGATTTACAGCGCAGGAAACGCGAGGAAACCAAAGCGGCAATCGAGAGGTTGTTTCCTAAACAACCGCAGACCGACGGCGTTTGATTAATTGACTCCAAAGCAAATTACGGCAGCTATTCTTGGCTGCCTTTTTGTTTGAAAAAATACAGTTAAAGGATTAGAATTTTGGTTTTTGTATTAGAGCAAAACAAATTGAATGTCCCGTCAGAAACATATGCAAGATAAGGTTGTCATTGTAACCGGAGCTAGCTCCGGAATCGGCTATGCAACTGCCCTTAAATTTGCCGAGAACGGATTTCAGGTTATTGCGGTGGGGCGAAACGAATCGGAATTGAAGTCTCTTCAGACAAAATCCGTTAGTTTTCAAGGCGAGATAACGGAACATCTCGTGGACTTGCGTGAAATGAGCCAAATCGACGGGCTTTTCTCGTATATCATCGATAAATTTGCAAGAATTGACGTTCTGGTAAACGCCGCCGGAATAATTGCTTCCGGATCGATAACCAATACATCGATGGACAATTGGGATAACGTGATGGACATAAATTTGCGTACGGTATTCTATCTGATGCAAAAAAGCGTCGATCATCTTGAGGAAACAAAAGGTAATATTGTCAATGTTTCGAGCGTTGCCGGTCCGAGGGCATTTCCCAACGTTTTGGCATACTGTGTTTCGAAAGCCGGCGTCGATCAATTAACCCGGTGTACGGCATTAGAATTAGCTGCTAAAGGTATACGCGTAAACGCTGTGAATCCGGGCGTCGTAGTTACAAATCTTCACAAAAGAAGCGGGATGGATCAAAAGGAATATGCGGCTTTCCTCGAACATTCGAAAGATACCCACCCTTTGGGGCGGCCCGGCGAGGCGGTTGAAGTTGCAGACTTGATATATTTTCTAGCGTCGGAGAAAGCCGGTTGGATTACCGGCGCAACCTATGAAATAGATGGGGGTAGGGCGCAGACTTGCGCCAGATAGAATTTAATATGAGGGTTCAACTCCTTCCAAGCACAATCGAAAATGGTGTTGTTACAAAGAAACAACACCTCTCCTGCTTTGTCATCGATGACAAGGTAGCGATTGATGCCGGTTGTCTAGCGATGTCAACAAATCAATTACAGAAGGAACAAATTCGTGACGTTATTCTAACCCACGCACACATTGACCATGTCGCTGGCCTGCCATTATTTATCGACGATCTTTTTGCAACCATTGATAAGCCGGTCGAAATATACGCATCAGAAGAAGTGATCAAAGTATTGAAAGCCGATATTTTTAACTGGGAGGTTTATCCCGATTTTTCCGAGCTGGATAACGAAAACGGAGTGGTCTTAAAGTATTGCCCGTTCCTTGAAAATAGCGAATTTGAGGTCGAACACCTCAAAGTGAAAGCGATAAGCGTAAATCATAAAGTGCCGACCGTGGGTTTTCTCGTTTCCGATGGAAAATCGAAATTTGCCATCAGCGGCGACACCTCTGAAATGGAGGGCTTTTGGAAAGCGATAAACGATGAGGAAGATCTGGGCGCCCTCCTGATAGAATGCGCCTTTCCCGATAGACTTACGGAACTTGCACAGGAGTCTCACCACTTTACCCCGTCTCGTCTTGAAAAGGAACTTGCTAAATTCAAACATAAGAATTGTCGAATTTATGTGATAAATATAAAGCCTATGTATTACGATGCCGTTCGATCCGAGATCCTAGACCTCGCAATCGACAATCTCGAAATACTTTCGGTCGGCAAAGTTTATGATCTTTAGCGGCTGAAAGACGCACTTGATATTCCTCGAAATTCGACCCCGTGTTCGGTTAATTAGAAGATAAGGACCACGTAAAATGTTGACATACCTCGCGAAAAGTCACATATTACGTGTGTAAAGTGATTGTGTCGCAGCAATCGTGGATTGATCGATAATTCGGAATTGATATCAGAATCGTATGGGAGGTAACTTGAACAGAAGATCGATCGGAATAAAAACCTCTGTTCCCGCTACCAAAGCCAATTGGAACTACAAAAGACCATTTTGGCTACCCGCCGTTAGCTATTATTTTTTGACGGTTGCGATCGTGATTTTGGTATTTTTCGTCGTTTGGTGGTTGTTGCAGGAACCGCACGGTGGAACTCCCTGGATTCCGTCCGGAATTATTTCGGGTCTGCTACTGATGGGTTCTGGATTGTTGCGCGAAATCTACTTACGCAATGCAATGCGAAGATATATCGCGGTTAAGCGACGTTTAGATTCCAACTTAAATCGTGCCGCGCAATCGGTTCGCTTCGGGGCGACTAAATTTACTTTGGAGCAGAACGCAACTGTTTTATCCGAAATCGAACGAATATCAAACGCCGCGAGAACTCTCGGGCAACTCCCTGATGCGCATTTGGAAGTCTTCGAGATGTGTGAAGAGTACTTAAGATTTACTCAGAACGAGCTGAATTCCATTCCCGTAGGCTCGCCGCGTTTTGGAGCGATACGACGAGGGCGCCGAAGAACAAAGGAATTTCACAAATACCACCTCATTGGTTGGGCGGCAATTGAGTCTCGTGGCTTTACGCAAGAAGCGCAGGGGTGTGATATATTTGAAGAGAGAATTGAAAACGCAAAAAAAGCTCTTGATGTATTAAACACGGCATTACATTTCTACCCCGATGATGCGCGATTGCTTGAGTCTGCCGATGTCGTAAATGAATTGATTGCTTCGTCTAAGATTGCGGACCGAATCGAGAAGGCGGAAGATGCAGTTGCAAATGGAAACTACAAGGCCGCGATCGCGAGTTACAAGGATGCCCTTTTTTATCTCGCGCGAGACGAAATCAAGAATAAAGAAAGCGATATACTTGCGAATAAAATTGCCTCCGAGCTTAATCGGCTTCAAGAAATGGTCGATCGCCCGATTGAAAGATAATTTCAACGAAAACCTGACATTGTGAGGTATAGGTAAATGATAAGTCAGAGATGTCCAAGATGTTCAAGTCGAAGAATTCGGCTGGGTTATCGCACTACATCTTTACTCTCCAAATTCTTTTGTCGATACAATTTGCTTTGCGACAATTGCAATTGGGTTTTCTCGGGTTTTGCAGTTCCGGGCACCGTCAATTACCCAAAGCCAAAAACTCGGAAACCAGGAAATCGGAAAGAAATTAGATCAACAAAGACGGAACAAGAGAAAAAAGTTAGAAGAAAGGGTGCCAGTTCTGCGTCATTTTGATATACGCTTTGTCGTTTGTAAGTTATGAAAAGGGTCTCAAAGTGTTTAGTTGTCTTCGTTTTAATGTTTTCGCCTTTCCCAGCCGCGAGAATAGCTGCGCAAATTGAAGACCTGAAATTCGACGAAGTTGAAAAAACTCCCGCTTTAAATTCTTCGCACAAAAAACCCGCCCTAAAAACAAATCCTATTGCAATTGCTTCTTCACAAGACCCTGACGAGTTAATTCATTTCGGTGATCTTATCGATGTAGATGTGATAGGAAGCATAGAATACGACTGGCGCGGCACCCTAAGCCCTGAAGGGATCTTATCAGGCATTAAATTCACGGAAGAACCGGTATATGCGGCTTGCAAAAGCCCGCAACAGGTAGCGGAAAAGATTGCAGCAGAATATGGTAGGTTTCTGAATAATCCAAACATCGTAATTACAATTTTGGATCGCACGAATCGCTCGCTTGTTCGACTCTTCGGCGCAGTAAATCAGCCGCGGCGATTCCGGATCAGAAGAGAAGTCCATTTAAACGAATTGCTAATAATTGCAGGCGGAATAACCGAGAATGCCGGCGGGGAAATACAGATTCTTCGTCGTTTCGATTCGAGTTGCGGTGCTGATAGCGAATTTCAAACGGCCCAAAAGAATATGGTGGATCCGAAGATTCCGGCAAGTGAGAATCAATTCATTTATGTTAGTGATTCGAAGAGCCCGAATATTTTCACGGTAACTATCTCCGATCTACTCAAAGGGAAAAAAGCAGCAAACCCAAAAATCTACTATGGCGACCTGATCACCGTGATTGAAGCGGAGCCGATCTACGTCACGGGAGCGGTCGAAAATCCCACGAAATTATCTTTACGAACGACGCTCACGCTTTCTAGGGCCATCGCTTCAGCAGGCGGGTTGACTAAAGGTGCCAAGGCAAATGAGATAACAATTTTTAGGCGCAATTCCGCGGGAAGCGAAATAATAACGGTAGATCTGGATGCCATTGAAAATGGAACCGTCACGGATGTGAAGCTTCAGCCATTCGACGTTGTTGATGTTGCGGGGCGCGGTCAACGACGGAACAAGATGCCACCGATTATTCAGAACGAGGATATAAGCAATAGCACTGGAGATCTACCGCTTACCGTCATTGACTGAATCCTTGATATCGATTGGAAGTTGAACGAGATTTCCGCTATATTTCTTTTTTGAGTTTTTGAGGAGTAAAGAAAAAAATGACGGGAAAACAACCTAAAGTTAATCGCAGGAAAAGCGCACTTATTTGGCTAGTATTGGTCGGCGTGGTTATTGGAGTACTGATTTATTTCGAACAGATAGCATTATTATATGTGTTGGCGACACTGGCACTCGTAGCATTGCTTTTGATCGTCGGCTTCTCTGATTTGCAAAGCGTGGACCGTGAAAGGATACAGGGTTTTGCTGTTTCTGATGAATAATTTGGGTAGCTAAAATGTTAATTGTAAACGGTTTTTCGCTATTTTGCTGAAAAGTAAGTTGGTTGCAATTTGAAAGAATTTATGCATAATCTTATATGTTCACCTCCCCGGTGAACACTTGGTCACGAGGGGTGAGGACTTGTGACCATAAGGGCGACGGTGTGGGAGACGTCGCCCTGTTATATTTTAAACCGAGACCTATCTAGCCTCTCAGCCAAATTGCCGATCCATTGGATTTGACCTTAAACCAGATAAGAGTATTATCAAAAAATTTAATGGACTAAGTAAATGTGGGCGCATTTTTCATTAGAATCGAAATAGATTTATTGAATCCGCGAGAAGCGAGAATTTCTTTATGAACCGAAAAAGAGGAACCGCTAGAGACTGGTTTCTTAAAGGGGTTTTGGACCCCAAACTTGGTCACAACAATCAAACTGCAAAGCACCAGCAGCATCCCTGGTGGAAAGTAATGTGCCTCACCGGTGTCGATTATTTCTCGACGCTTGGCTATCAACCGGGAATCGCATTTTTGGCCGCCGGGGCTTTATCGCCTTTTGCCACCTTGGTGCTCGTACTCCTTACGATTTTTGGCGCGCTTCCAATGTACCGAAGAGTCGCAGAAGAAAGCCCACATGGTGATGGTTCAATTTCGATGCTTGAGACTTTGCTGGATCGTTGGAAAGGTAAACTTTTTGTCCTCGCTCTATTAGGCTTTGTCGCGACGAGTTTTATTATTACCATCACTCTTTCGGCTGCCGACGCTACAGCGCACATTATTGAAAATCCTTTCGTCGAACACCATTTTACCTTCCTCAATCATCGCATAATTTTGACACTTATTTTGATCGGAGTTCTTGGCGCAGTTTTTTTAAAGGGGTTTAATGAAGCAATCGGATTGGCCGTTGGGATCGTCGTGGTTTTTTTAGGACTGAATGTAGTTCTTATCTCTTACAGCCTATATGAAATAATTTTCATTCATCCTGAGGTATTTTCAAATTGGCATGCTTTGGTTTGGAAACACCCCGCTGTGAACGGTAGCGGATTCGCGCTTATCCTTGCATCTTTGGTGTTTTTTCCAAAACTTGCTCTTGGTTTGTCGGGATTCGAAACAGGGGTTGTCGTGATGCCGCTGGTGGATAGCGGCGAAAAAATATCGAAAGAGGATCAGGATTCGATTCACGTTTCAAAAATCGACGAATCTCCTTTGACCCCCAAAGCGGAAGAATATCTTGAAGGTAGAATTCGAAACGGCAAGAAACTTCTTACGGGCGCTGCGCTAATAATGAGTGTTTTACTTGTTGGAAGTAGCATCGTGACCTCAATGCTAATTCCAGCCGAAAAGTTTTCGGATGGCGGTGACGCAAATGGTCGAGCGCTTTCTTATTTGGCACATTTCAAGTTTGGCGAGCTATTCGGAACACTTTACGATATCAGCACAATTATGATTCTTTGGTTTGCGGGTGCTTCCGCGATGGCGGGTCTTCTGAATATAGTGCCGCGTTACCTCCCTCGATATGGGATGGCACCATTTTGGGCTCGGGCAACACGTCCGCTTGTCTTAGTTTTTACAGGTATATCCTTTCTCGTAACAATTCTCTTCCGCGCAGAGGTGGATGCTCAGGGAGGGGCATATGCTACCGGTGTGCTAACGCTTATGGCCTCGGCGGCGGTCGCAGTCACAATTTCGGCATGGCGCAAATCGGAGAAAAAATGGGTAGCGTTTTTGGTGATCACTGTCATATTTTTCTACACGACTGTGGTTAATATCATTTCGCAACCGGAAGGTTTACAAATTGCACTGCTATTCGTGGTTGGAATTGTTCTCACGTCATTTTTCTCGCGTGCAATGCGATCGACCGAAGTGAGAATTGACGGGATTGAAATGGATGCCATTGCCGAAAGGATAGTTAGGAATTTAGCACAAGGGGAAATTCGCATTGTAGCGAATCGAAGGGAAGGAGGAAATATTGAGGAATATCGTTTTAAGGAAAAAGAAAAGAGACTAGATAACCACATTCCGAAATCGGATCCGATCGTTTTTTATGAAATTGACTTGGGCGATGCATCAGAATTTCAGGGAAATCTTCAGATAAGAGGTGTCGAAGTAGGGCGATATAGAATTCTTCGAACCGAGGCCTCTGCCGTGCCGAATGCAATCGCCGGATTGTTGCTTCATTTACGGGACCAGACGGACAAGATTCCCCATATTTACTTTGGTTGGAGCGAAGGTAATCCGCTAATGTATCTCATCAGGTATGTCCTATTTGGAGAAGGAGATACCGCACCCGTGACGCGGGAAATTTTGAGACAAGCCGAGCCAAATCCGGATATGCGGCCAAATGTTCATGTCGGTGGATAGGGATTGCGAAACCCGGTAAAACCGGTCGCTCCCGATTCGAATTGGTACCAGGATTTATTGACAAGACACAAGAGCGGAAATAGCCGGGTCGACCCTGTGGCGGATAAAACGGAACAGTTGTATTTTGACCGCAGTTAGCGCAAACGATATTTACTTCGATCCGCTGATGACCTTTCTTTGCTTGTCGATTTCGAACTGATTCGATTCGCGCATTTTTGTTCTTTTTGCAGAGTTTGCACCGTTTAAAGGGATTCCTGAGGCCTTTCTCACGGAAAAAAGTTGGTCTCCGCTGGTCCAGATAAACGTCTGTTCGCAGTCGATGCAACAAAACTCCAAATCATCGAAGTCTGAATAATCGGGCATTTGATCACAATGATTTTTCGATCTTCGAATTCATTCCAGACATCACTTAGCTAGGGAGAAACAGACTTTCTTAAAGACCGTTTGAATGAGACAATGCGTTTGCGTTCTGGGGAAACTGTAAATTTGGGCTCAAGCTACGATAATTTATACCCGAAATGGTTTATTGGTCAAGTTGAATTACAGCGACTCATTTTCTTGTAAATGTGGACTGAAAAAATTATGAAAATACTGGTAATCGGCTCCGGGGCTCGTGAACATTCCATAATCTGGTCGATAAAGCGCAGTGAAAGAAATACTCAAATCTTCTGTGCAAATGGAAATGCCGGAATTTCAAAATTGGCGACATGCGTTGCTATTTCACCAACTGAAATTAAAGCTCTTGCAGATTTTGCAGAACGTGAAGGTATCGAACTCACTTTCGTCGGCGGTGAAGTGTCTTTGGCGCTTGGAATTGTTGATGAATTTGAATCACGGGGACTTAAGATCATCGGTGCCTCAAAAAACGCCGCCCAGTTGGAATCAAGTAAAGGGTTTGCCAAGGATTTTATGAAGCGGCACGCTATCCCGACCGCCGCTTATGAAATCGCGGACTCAGGGCGCAAGGCGATCGAAATACTTGAAAATGCTAAATTCGGCGATAAAGATTCTCCGGTGGTCGTAAAAGCTGACGGCCTTGCTGCCGGAAAGGGCGTCGTTGTCGCGTCCAACCGCGCAGAGGCCGTTTCAGCTATCAATTCAATGGTTTCGGGGGAATTGATTGATGCGTCGGCCGCCGAAAAGATCGTCCTGGAAGAATGTTTGGTCGGAAGAGAAGTTTCAGTTTTGTTGTTCGCCGACGGAAAGAATTATTCCTTGATGCCTCCGACGAAAGATCACAAACGCATTGGCGAGGGCGACACCGGCGCAAACACCGGTGGGATGGGAACGATAACCGATGATAGTTTGCTGTCGCCCGAACAGATGGCGGCGATCGAGCGAGAAATAATCAGACCTACTCTTCGAGGCGCGGAAGTTGACGGTTTCCCGTTTCGGGGTATTTTGTTTCTGGGGCTAATGATGACCGATGAAGGTGCAAGAGTTCTTGAGTATAATGTTCGTTTTGGCGACCCAGAGACACAAGCAATTCTTGTTAAACTCGAGACAGATTTCATTGATATTTGTGAAGCCATTTGTGGACAAACGCTCGATAAAACTATCATTATGTGGAAAGAAGCAAGTTCTGCATGCGTGATTTTGGCTGCGGATAACTATCCCAAGACTCCCCGGAAGGGCGACATTATCAACGGTTTGCCGGCAGCAGATAAACTTGAGAATGTGGTTGTTTTTCATGCTGGAACAAGGAAGGATGATCACGGCGATTTCGTAACGGATGGCGGGCGGGTTTTGGCTGTAACGGCAATTGCGAGTAACCTTTCAAACGCCCTCCATCGCGCCTACAAAGGAGTGAATGAGATCTCGTGGCGCGGAATGCAGTATCGAAGCGATATCGGGAAATAGTTTCAACACGATGACGAATCATCCCGGAAAATTTCGTTACTACGATCTGATAATGGCGACGTTCGTTACGGTCATTCTCTGTTCAAATCTTATAGGTGTTCACAAAGTATCGTCGGTAAAACTTCCGTTTTATGGAGATTTTGTTTATGGCGCCGGTGTATTGTTCTTTCCGATCGCGTATCTTTTTGGGGACATTCTTACAGAGGTTTACGGTTATGCTCGCTCAAGGAGAGTAATATGGGCCGGGTTTGGAGCGATGATCTTCGCTTCGCTAATGGCGGTAGTTGTTACGAACCTGCCGTCCGCTCCAACAATGGATGCGAGCAGGCAAGCGGCAATTGAAATGATTTTCGGACAAACTCCTCGAATAGTAGTTGCCTCGATGGTCGCTTTTTGGCTAGGAGAATTTTCAAACTCTTTTGTACTTGCAAAAATGAAGATAGCGACCGCCGGAAAATGGCTATGGTCGCGAACCATCGGTTCTACATTTGCCGGTGAGGCGGTTGATTCTCTCGTGTTCTATCCCGTTGCATTTTACGGTACTTGGTCAAACAAACAGATTGTCTCAGTAATGATCGCAAACTATTTTCTGAAAGTGTTCTGGGAAGTATTAGCGACGCCGTTTACATACCAGATCGTCAATTTCCTAAAGCGCGCAGAAAACGAGGATTATTATGACGTAAACACGAATTTTAGTCCGTTTACGATTGAAACCTAAAAAATGTCAATTTACAAAAACTTAAAGCCGACGGAGTTTGAGAAAATCAATACTTACGACCTCGAATCCCGACCGAGCAAGGTAACGTTCGAAAATTTCGCGAAGCCGATTTCTAAGGATGATTCCCTGTCGGGGTTTCTTGAAAAGTTTCCGAATATTTTGGGTGCAAGATCAATTGTTGAAATTGCGGGCAGAATCAAGCGCGCAAAAGAACTTGGAAAACCGATCATTTGGGGGATTGGAGGTCACGTCATCAAAACCGGCCTCTCACCGATCTTAATTGATTTAATGAACCGTGGCTTTATTTCGGCTTTGGCTATGAACGGCTCGGTTCTGGTTCACGATACTGAGATTGCATTAGTTGGTTTTACAAGTGAGGATGTTGACGCAACCCTTCGCGAGGGCGATTTTGGGGCGGCAAAAGAAACCGCTGAGATACTGAACACGGCAGCTCAAAATGGGAAGGCTGATGGACTCGGGTTAGGTGAAGCAATGTGTCGTGAACTATTGAGCCATGAACCCAAATTTGCAAATTATTCGGTGCTTTGCAAGGCCTACGAACACAGGATTCCCGTGACCTCACATTTAACAATCGGTGCCGATATTGGTCACTTTCATCCGAACGCAGACGGTGGTGCCCTGGGCGAAACCTCGCATCGTGATTTTCGACTCTTTTGTACTTTAGTGAGAGAAATGAATGGTGGAGGAGTTTATCTTAACTATGGATCTGCCGTTACATTACCGGAAATTTTCTTAAAAGCGATAACCGTTAATCGAAATCTTGGATTCGAAATAAGAGATATCACGACTGCGAATTTTGATTTCATTCAGCATTATCGCCCGCTAACTAACGTTGTGAAAAGACCAAATGCCGACGGGGCGGGGAAGGGGTTTTCAATCACGGGGCATCACGAATTAACCTTACCTTTGCTTTCAGCACATCTCGTTTGCAGCGAATAGAAAAGCCGCAAAAATGTTTACGAACACGTGATATTGTCGATAAAGCTGCTTCTTAAAAACTAAATTTCCCTAAAAAGTCACGTGCCGAATTGACATGAATTTTTTAATCTACTAGTCTCTTAATGAAAACGATTTTCATTTTCATTAGATGGAAAGTGGAATACTGTTGTATGTCGTAACAATATACTTTGAAATGGCTCGCTTCGGTTCGTAGTTTGGTTGCTTTTGTGGTTAAGCTTTTCGTTGCGCAAAGGATAGCAGTCGGGAAATAAAGGCGGAAGCATGACGAAACGATGGCACGGGAAAGCCGGATCCGGAGATACGCAGAATCGATCGTGAATAATCGAAGAATCATATTTGAGTTAAACAGAAAGAAGGGAAATGAAATGCTGGCGGGAAAAGACATCTCAATGTTAACTGTTAGAACTATTTTTATAGCGTTAGTTGTTTCGATATTTTTATTTGGAATTGCTGCCGATAAATTTGAGGTGCGGGCACAGGTTTCTGGAGGAAACATTAAAGGCGTAATTTTAGACCCAAACAACAGCGTCGTGCCGTATGTCTCTGTCGAGATTGTTGAGCTCAAGCGCCGTGTCTTGAGTGATGCCGACGGAAAATATAGTTTTTCGACTTTGCCGTCGGGCGATTATACGATGAGGATCGCTGCTGACGGTTTTGACGATGCGATATCACCAACGATCAGGGTAAATAGCGGCACCACTACTAACCACGATATCAGTTTTCGCGAAGTCCGCAGCAGCGTGAATCAGGTTGACGTGATCGGTACAGACAGGGACGCGATTGCGGAAATTCCCGGTTCAGTGGCATTGATATCACGTGAAGAACTCAGAAAGAGTCACGCGATTGACTCAAACGAAGTGCTACGCCGCGTCACAGGTGTCCATGTTCGGGAAGACAGTGGTCCCGTCGCACTTCGTTTGAACATCGGGATTCGCGGACTTAACCCCGACCGCAGCCGTCAGGTATTAATATTAGAAGACGGGATACCGCTCGCACTTGCACCTTACGGTGAGCCGGAATTGTACTATAGTCCACCGATTGATCGAATGCAGCGGGTTGAAGTGCTGAAGGGAAGCGGTTCTATTTTGTATGGTCCCCAGACCATTGGCGGAGTTGTCAATTTTGTAACCCCGGATCCACCTAGACGTTCCGGCGGGGCCTTTGAAATTATTGGGGGTGAAAGGAAATTTCTTACCTTTCGGACGAATTATGGCGGAACAATCGGCAAACTCGGTGCATATGGATCTTTACTGCGAAAGCAAGGCGATGGAATTCGCGATTTCTATTTTCGGGTAACGGATTTTACCGGCAAGCTTAATTACGCGCTAACGGATCGCCAGACTCTCGGGGCAAAAATCTCTTTGTACGATGAAAAATCAAATTCGACATATTTGGGCTTGACCCAAAGGCAATTCCTGCTGGATCCAAATCAGAATATTGTCTCCGATGATCGTCTTGAGGTTAATCGTTATTTCGTATCCGTAAATCATCAAGTCGCCTTAGGGACAAAATCTGCCCTCAACACAACCGTATATGCGTATAATACCGTTCGAAATTGGCGTCGACAGGATTTTGACCGCGTCCGCGTCGCGGGGCGAAATTATCTTGGAGTATTTGGCAGTGAAGCCATTCCCGGCGGAGCAATTTTTCTAAGAGACAGCGCCGGTAATCGCAACCGCGAGTTTAACGTAATAGGAATCGAATCGCGCTTCACGAAAGATTATTTGATCGCCCGCAATCGAAGCACTTTCTCAGGCGGCGCACATTACATTTATGAGAAAGCGTTTGACGATTTTGTAATCGGAAATACGGCGACAAGCAGCGAAGGGATTTTGCGCGATTCTGAAATTCGACCGGCCAAGGGAATATCCGGGTTTGCACAGAATCGCTTCACGCTTGGTAAACGTCTCACGATCACACCCGGAATACGATTTGAGCATTACACCTATCGAAGAAACATCAATAAAACCAGAGTCAATGGTATTCCGACGGATGTTGATCGACGCGGAGCGAATGATGTGTCGGTTTTTATTCCCGGCTTGGGGCTAACATTTCAGCCAGCTAAACGGTTGACGATATTCACGGGAATTCATCGTGGTTTCGCACCACCTCGTGTGAAAGACGCGGTCGCGAGTTCCGGGCTTGCCGTTCAGCTAGATGCTGAACTCAGTTGGAATTACGAAGTCGGAGCGCGATATGCGACGAACAACGGATTTAGTGCGGAAATGACATTTTTCGTGCTGGATTTTGAAAATCAAATTATTCCCGCTTCTCAATCCGGGGGCGCGACTTCGACATTGATAAATGCCGGGAAAACGTTGCACCGCGGATTTGAATTACAAACCGGTTTCGATTTCGGTAAACTTTTAGGCCTAAAACACAGTATCACTACCGATTTTCGTTATACAAATCTCGAGGCGGCGCGTTTTGAAAATGGTATATACGAAGGCAACCGATTACCTTATGCTCCAAAAAATCTGTTTAGCTTTATTACCGGGTATCGGCATCCCGGCGGTTTGGGCGCTCAGCACGATCTGACCTATGTTGGCAGTCAGTTTGCAGACAATAAAGAAACATACGCCCCGAGCGCGGATGGCGAAATCGGGCTGATACCATCTTATAGAATTCATAATCTTTCGTTTGATTACGAGCGAAGTTTTGAGCGGTTTTCGATATCGCCGTTTGTGACGATCAAGAATTTGACAAATCGTGTCTATATTTCATCACGTGCTCCGCAGGGAATTCAGCCAGGGCTATTTCGGCAATCAAATTTCGGCGTCCGTGTACGATTTTGACGGCGCTTAGTTACGGGCTGCTAAATTTTGTATCCGAATCGCCGGACGCCAGATGCCAAGGCTGCTTCAATCGTGTGGATATGGGAATAAACGTGAGCCGTCGCCGGCATATTCAGTTTTACTATTTTTACTTAAGGGCGAACTTTGCAGGTAAGCAGCGTTTGGTGCATTAATAAGCAGGCCTAATAGGGTGGGCAATTGAGGAAAAATATAATCGAAACTATCTTAATAGATGTCGCTATATAAGTGATATTAATAATTTTAGACTAAACCGAGATACTTAATTAGAAGGTTTACGTAATTTACGACTGTGCAAGATTCATTTCAATCGCTACATTTAATCCATTATTTACCGATTTTTACGACGGTTTTTTCGATCATTTTCTTATTTGATATTGTCGGTCGATATCGTATAAAAGGTGGCCACCACCTTTTGTGGTGGTCAATCGGCGTATTTACGTACGGCCTCGGAACGTTTCTTGAGTCGGTGATCACGCTAGCTGGTAATTCGCCGTTTTTGAACAAAAGCTGGTATGTGGCTGGTGCAATTCTAGGAGGTTATCCGCTTGCTCAAGGTTCAGTTTACCTTCATTTGAAGAAGAAGAATGCTGACAAGCTGACGTTACTCACTATTCCGTTTATAATTTTTGCATCAGTTTGTGTTTTTCTATCCCCTGTGAATTCTGAGCTTCTTCAGTCTTATCGCCCGAGCGGAGCTTCGATCGGTTGGCAATGGGTTCGACTGTTGACCCCGTTTATCAATATCTATTCGGCAATATTCTTGATCGGGTCAGCATTTTGGAGCGCAATTAGATTCGCAAAAGTTGAAAACGGCAGGAATAGAGCAATTGGAAATATTTTCATCACTGTTGGAGCGTTGCTTCCGGGAATCGGCGGAGGAATGGCCAAAGCCGGAATGGTTGAGGCTCTATACGTTGGCGAATTTGTCGGGATAATCCTGATTTGGTTCGGATACCGAACCTGTTTAAAAGACCGAGTTTTGCTGAAATAGGCAAGCGCTAGTAATAATAATTATGTATTCTAAATTAAATAAGGTAAGTGTCCCATTGATTTTTATACTGCTGTTTTGCTCGATCGTTTTTGCTCAAGTTTCAAGCTCGACATTGAGTGGTAAAATTACCGACGCTGATGGGGCGATGATTCCAAATTCTACGGTCAAAGTGCGGAATGTCGTTACCGGTAAAGAATTGCCTGTCCGGGCGGATTCGGAAGGGAATTTCCGGGTCGAGAATTTAGCAAAAGGAATTTATAAAATTGTGGCGGGGGCTTCAGGGTTTTCCGAGGAAACCAAGTCGGTTTCCATTGATGGAGAAACGGGAAGCAATGTTATTTTTGTATTAAACGTGGGAAATTTCGCAGAATCTGTAACGGTGACCGCAACAAGAACGCAAGTAGCCACGATCGACACTGCTGTTCCGGTTTCCGTCATTGATCGTAAACAAATTGAGCAACAAAACCTAAATACTATCGGAGATGTTTTCCGAAGTTTGCCCGGCACCTCGACGGTAAATGAGGGTGCGTTTCAGGTACGACCAAAAATCCGAGGTTTGGACAGCAATCGGGTTTTGGTTTTGGTTGACGGCGAACGTTTGAACAACGGCAGGACGTCCACCGGGCTTTCTGGAATTGAAGTCGGTCTCGTAGGCACTGAACAGATCGAAACCGTCGAGGTTGTTCGCGGAAGCGGCTCGGTTCTCTATGGAACGGATGCGCTTGGCGGTACGATAAATATTATTACAAAAGATGCTCCAAGAAATATCGATGACGGATTCCGTTTCGGAGGAACTTTTAATGGTTTTTTCAGTTCTAATGAAACCGGAAGACGCGGGAATGTCTCCGTGCGCGGGTCAAGCAAATTCTTTTCTTTTCGTGTCGCACAATCATTGGAGCGCTATGAAAACTATTTCACCGGCGATTTGGATGGCCGAATGCTCGATGGTGTGGATGAAAATGGTGAAGTTCTAAATGCACAATCACACGGAAGCAATACACAGATCACCACAAGATTTTTCTTCGACAACGACAACGATCTGCGTCTGAATTACGAACGAAGACGGGGTGCAAATATCGGTGTCCCAACATTGGTGGGCGTTTTTAACGCGTTTTTCCCTTTTTCTGAAAGAGATAAATTCAACGCTCGTTTTGAAACGAGAAATTTAAGCAAAAACCTCGCTCGACTCTCGGGAAGTTTTTATTATCAAAAGCAGAACCGTAATTTCACGAATATTTTGGATGTCCCTGCCGCGCCTCCATTCTTTCCGGGACTATATCAGTTTAGTGAAACTGTCACGGATACAAATAGTGTTGGCTTTGATTTGCAGAGCAATTGGATTTTGGGAAGCAAGAATTTTCTAACAACGGGGTTTAGTTTTTTCCGTGATGAAAATAAGGATAAAAGGTTTGTCGAAACATTCTCTCCTGATTTTTCAGTTTTTCCGCCACGGTTGGCTAGACGTGTGGATAATTCGCCAAGTGTTCCGAACGCAAATTTCGGAAGCTTTGCTGGATTTGCTCAAGATCAGTTTCAGTTTACAAATCGCTTGCAGTTGATCGGCGGGATTCGAATTGAAAGATTCTTTTCAAACTCAAGCCCAACAAATGATTTTATTTTACCGGCAATATTGAGTAGCGAACAGATTGCAGCGCTAGGGTTAAGCGGTTTGGCGACGGGATTGAAAACGAGCGAAACTGCCGTTACGGGTGATTTTGGTGCTGTATTTCGGGTTACTGATGAAATCAGCTTGACAGGAAGAATAGGCCGCTCATTCCGCGTTCCGAATCTTTTTGAGAGATTTTTTACGGGTCCGGGTTCAATTGGCGGAATTGTCGTTGGCAATCCAAACCTTGATCCTGAAAGCGGTGTAAATTTCGATACGGCCGTAAAATTCCGAAACTCAAAATTTGCCGGTTCGGTTACATATTTCAATAATACATATCGAAATTTCTTGGTAAACACATTGGTCGATGATACGATTCCAGTCGGGCTATTCCAGACACAAAACGTGGGTCGAGCGCGAATTCAAGGCTTCGAAACTGATGCTGAAGCTCCTTTCAAAATAGGTTTAGGATTTCTGACTCCGAGCGCAAGTGTCTCTTATCTGCGCGGTGATGATTTGGAAAGTGGAGAGCCACTCGATTTTATCTCGCCTTTGAAAACAGTTTTGAATATTCGCTGGACAAATCTGAACAGCAATTATTATGCCGATTGGACTACTAGAATTGTGAATAAGCAAGATAGACTTTCGGCGGCATTTTTTACAACTAACGGCGGTGCCGAGCCCGGATTTGTTACGAGCGATGTTAGCGGCGGATACACATACCGCCGAGGAGACAGCTATCGTTTGAGTTTCAATGTTGGTGTGAAAAATGTCTTCGACCGTTTTTACAATGAGCAGTTTGTATTCGCTCCCGCACGGGGCCGTTCATTTGTTTTTGGGACAACGATGGAAATTAATTAATTTGGGGCTGTCCTAGATAAGTAAAAATATCATAGGATGGTTAGGTGAGGAAGAGTCGATTAAGTAAATATAAGCAGAATCGTTTGATTGAATTATTTGTAG
>JBGTGX010000100.1:0-15282 GCA_041746475.1 Pyrinomonadaceae bacterium
GCAGAGTTTGTTCCATATTTTGGCTCATCCGATAACCTGGTTTTTGTTGAGGGAAAATTTGGTATTCCCGCAGCCGCAATGGTTAATTGGGACGATTACTACATACATTCATCAGATGATGATCTAGACAAGATCGATCAAACACAATTGCAGCGTAACAATTTTATTATCGGCGCTCTGGGCCTGTATCTTGCCTATGCGGAAGCAGAGGACGTTCCGCTTTTGGCTGCCGAAACATATGCGCAGGGTGAGAGGAGGTTGGCGAATGACTTGCATAAAGCCATTCAGCACCTGAATGAAAATGATAGCTGGAACGACGCTCATTTATTGATCGAGCAGGCGGCAATTCGAGAACGCGCGGCATTAAACTCAATGCGAAAGATACAGGGAAACGAGCTCTTGCCGCAGGATCCGATTTCTACTTTTTTAAGGCTGGTCGATGAACGTGAAAAACAACTACTTAAGGATTTAGCTGCTGTTTATGTAACCAAATATCATAAAACGCCGTCAATCGTTCTTTCGAAAGCCGAAACTGATGCTTCAAAAAAAGTGCCCGTTAACGTCGAAAATTCCGAAGAGTATTTTTCAAAACGCACAGGTGTTCCCACGAATTTACATGGGATAATGAGAAGCGAAGTGTTTAATTTTGTTGACGGAAAACGTAGTTATTACGATATTTACAAAGCGGTAAGAGCCGAATCACTTTCTGTTGGAAAATTCTTTTACGGAACGGTTACATTTGATGACGTGATCAATCTGCTTGACGCAAACGTAAAATCAGGTGCATTAAAACTTACCACCCCGTAGATCACCGAAGTTAAGAAGATGAAATTCGAAGACGAGCTTTCAGAATGGGACGGAAAATCCGTCGTTCATTTAGAAAATATCTATTTGCGTTTTTACAAAGGCGTTGGTTTCCTTTCGGATATCACAAGGCTGTTTAGAAACTGCTAACGATCGGATTTCAAAAACCGCTTGCGGCTGAATATTGCGGCGTGGTTTTGTCTAAATTGCTGAATCGATAAACCCAGCGACAATCAATCGGCGTTTTTTTGACATTTAGCAATACTATCCCTATCCTTCTCTTTCGCTTTGATGAAAGAGAATCTTTCAAAACCTGAAACAGACAATCGTTTACCGATCGGAATTTTTGATAGCGGGGTAGGCGGTTTAACTGTGTATCGTGCCCTTCACGATCGCTTGCCAAATGAGCACTTCATATATTTGGGCGACACTGCCCGCGTACCGTATGGAACAAAATCTTTGGAAACGGTCGAACGTTACGCGATTGAAAATTCGTCATTTCTTGCATCACGCGGAATAAAAGCTTTAGTAGTCGCCTGTAATACCGCATCCGCGCTCGCCTTACCAAAAATTCGTGAAGCGATCGGAATTGAGGTAATCGGTGTTATCGGTCCCGGTGCCCGAAAGGCCGTTACACTAACTAAAGACCAACCCAACGCAAAAATCGCCGTGATAGCGACGGAGGCAACGGTTTCGAGCAACGCGTACGCGGATTCCATTCGCGCGGCGAGAAGCGATGCCGAAATTTTACAGCGAGCTTGCCCCCTGTTTGTACCGCTCGCCGAAGAGGGTTGGACTGAGGAAGCGGAAACTTATTCGATTGCAACAAAATATCTTGCCGAGGTCATAAAATTTCGACCAGACGCCCTTGTTTTGGGGTGCACGCATTATCCGATTCTTAAACGCGTCATCCAGGAAACCGTCGGAAAAGACGTCAAACTTATCGATTCAGGCGAAGCCACCGCCGATGAAGTCTCTATTTTTCTGCAAAACCGTGGCTTAGCCAATGCCGTTCAAATTTCATATAATCGAAACCGCCGTCTTTGCGATGATTTGGATCATTTCTATGTTACGGACGCTGCCAAACGTTTTGCCCACGTAGCCGAAAGATTCCTTGGCGTCAAACCCGCGAAGCTTGAAGCGATAGAGGTTTTCGGCGTGGACAAACTGAAAGATAATTAGCTGTCAAAACAATTTACAAAAATATGAGTTTTAAACGAATCGATAATCGTCAATATGACGAAATCAGAAAAACAAAGATCACCCCGCATGTCTCTCCTTATGCCGAAGGTTCGGCGCTTATTGAAGTAGGCGGAACAAAAGTTTTGTGTATGGCATCGGTCGACGAGAATGTTCCGCATTGGATGCGCAATAAAGGAAATGGCTGGGTCACTTCGGAATATGCGATGCTTCCGCGAGCTACACACACACGTATCAAACGCGAACGTCCGAACCCTTCAGGTCGGACGCAGGAAATTCAGCGTCTAATCGGAAGAAGTTTGCGTGCCGTCGTAGACTTGAAAAAATTGGGAGAACGACAAATTTATCTCGATTGTGACGTGATTCAGGCTGACGGAGGAACGCGATGCGCTTCAATTACTGGAGCATACGTCGCACTAAATCTGGCTTGCAAAAATCTGGTCAAAAAAGGAAAGCTAAGCAGTTCACCGATCTTCACGGAAGTTGCGGCAATAAGCGTCGGTATTGTAGAAGGAACGGCAATTGCAGACCTAAAATACGAAGAGGATTCAAATGCTGATGTCGATATGAATATCGTATGCACGGGATCCGGAAAGTTTATCGAAATTCAGGGCACTGCGGAACAAGAGCCATTTGATCGTGAACAAATGAACGAAATGCTCATGCTCGGTGAAAAGGGTGTCAACGAACTTTTTGAGATACAGCGACAAGTTCTTAACGCTTAACCGGCTTCATCGATCATTAGATAAAGTTTTTGCCGTTCATCGTCGTCGAAGAACTTCTCCCGGCAGACTTCCGGTTATAGTTTTATTTTCCCAAACCTTTTTGCCATTAACCCAAACAATTTCAATTCCGTCCGATAGCTTTTGCGGCTCGGCAAATGTTGCTTGATCCAACACGCTGTTTTTATCAAATAAAACCAAATCGGCTTTCAAACCCTTTTTGATCAATCCTCGATCTTTCAGCCTTAATCTTTTCGCAGGAAAGGATGTCATTTTTCGTATAGCTTCTTCGAGCGAGAACGAACTGCTTTCCCGTACGAACCTGCCGAGCACTCTTGTAAATGTTCCCGTGCCGCGGGGATGTCGGCTGCCGATCCCGCCGTCGCTCGAAACCATGACCCAAGGCTGCAAATAAAAATTCTTGACATCCGTTTCGTTCATCGAATTGCAAACGACACCCGCGCCGCCCGCTTTGACGATCTCGATATAAATATCGATTGGAGAAACGACTTTATTAATTGCGATTTCTTCAAGTGTCTTCCCTTCGTAATCGCGGTTTGCAGGATAGCTTGTAACCAAAACCTTGGCGGCACCGCCAACATTGCTCAGGCCTTTTTCTATCTCCTTTCGATCTTCATGTTTGCGGCTTGGCACCAGAACCGTGATCGTCGATGCCCACGCCGTATATGGATAAGCGTCCGCCGTTAGATCTAAACCTCCTTTTCGTGCTGCGACGATCAAAGCAATTGCATCAATTGATTTTCCCCAAACGTTTTTATTCCCCGCTTTTATATGTGAAATCTGGACAGGTATTTTTGCTTCTTTGCCAATTCGTATTGCCTCGCGGATCGCATCAAGCAAACCTTCCTCCTCGTCTCGCATATGGGTCATATAAATTCCTTTATACTTTGCCGCGACCTTTGCGAGCGCTATTAATTCTTCGGTTGAAGCGGAGAAACCAACATCGTATTCAAGCCCGCTCGAAAGTCCGAAAGCACCCTGGCGCATCGCGGTTTTTAATAAATCAGACATTTTTGCGATCTCGTCTGATGTCGCTTCGCGCGTGTAATCTCCGTCCATAACCTGCTCACGAAGCGTTGCGTGACCAATAAAAGCGCCAACATTCGGCGCAATTTTACTGTTCAATTTCTCCAAATAATCCGAAATCGGATATGGGGAACCTCCGTCAGGCCCAACTAAGATCGTCGTTATCCCTTGCGAAACTTGATTTCCGGCGGTGCCTTCGTTCATCAAACCGGTTTCGGAATGATTATGAATATCTATAAATCCGGGTGCGACAATTTTTCCTTCCGCGTCGATAACTTGTTCGCCGCTTTTCGCCTTAATTTTGCCGACCTTCGAAATTCTGTCGGCCTTTATGCGAAGATCACCGCGAAACGCCGGGCGCCCGCTTCCATCAATGATCGTAGCGTTTTTGATCACAAGAGAATTAACCTGGGCGGAAGCAAAGAAAATAAAAGCAAGTGTCCAAAAGATCGAAGTAATTCCCCGGCGCATAGTAAAATTCATAACTAATAATAGTCTAATTGTCCGTTTTAAATCCAAACGAATAATGTGTAATTTAGACTGATGAGTAAAAAACAATTTGAAGGGAAATCAGCAATAGTTACAGGTGCAACCCGTGGAATCGGAAAAGCAATCACGCTCGAACTGGCAAAACGCGGATGTAATGTAGCGTTTAATTATGCGTCGAGTGCTGACGCCGCTCGAGAGATCAAATCGGAGATCGAGGGTCTTGGCGTAAAAGCATATGCCGAATCTTGCGACGTTGCGGATACGGATGCAGCCGCAGAGTTTGTAAAAAGCGTAAAAAAAGAGTTTGGCTCGATTGATTTTCTTGTAAACAATGCCGGAATTACGCGTGATAATTTAATTATGCGCATGAAAGAAGATGATTTCGATGCCGTGATAAACACAAATCTTAAAGGCGCTTGGAATTTTGCAAAGGCGGCGATTCGGCCAATGATGCGCAATGAAAATGGCGGTTCGATCCTAAATATCTCTTCGATAAGCGGTGTCGTCGGAATGATGGGCCAATCAAATTATTCGGCATCTAAAGCGGGGATGAACGGTTTGACAAAGGCACTTGCGAAAGAAGTTGCGAGCAGGAAAATCACGGTTAACGCACTTGCTTTAGGTTTGGTTGAAACCGATATGGCAAGCGAAATGAACGAGGAATATCGCGAGAAAATTCTTGCCTCAATTCCGCTTGGGCGACTCGGGAATACTCAGGAAGTTGCAGAAATCGCTTGTTTCTTGCTTTCGGATTCGGCTCGTTACATCACAGGTCAAATCGTTCAGGCAGACGGCGGAATCGCAATGTAAATTTCGCCTAAACGAAAAGAATACTGCCAGCGATTGGTTTATAATAAATCAATTGCTTTTTTATGGAGTACGTAGAAGACAGCGAAGAACAGATCGACCTGACGCCGGAAGAATATCTGGCGGAACGAAGATCCTCAATTAGAAAAAAATCCTGGTGGGGAATTGGAATTGGCACGTTTGTCATCCTGGCGCATCTTGTTCTCTTTGCGATCGTGATTTTTAGTGACCAGGTTTTCGAGGTTTATGAGTGGAAAGATTTGCTTCGGAGCATATTTTTCATTCTCGGCATTTTCGGCGTTGTCGGCGGTCTCATAGGGCTTCATGAAGCGAAAAACCTAAAAATTCAAGATCTTGTGCCATCACGCGAAGCGATCGTGTTTGCTCAGCAAATTCAGTTTATAAAGCCATATTATTCCTATACTCTAGTCGGCGCGATCCTTTTGGTTGCGCTTGTTCAACTGACCACGGATTTAAAAAGTTCGGTTGAAATTGCCGGTCTCGTAAAACCTCTGGTTTGGGAGAAGGGTGACTGGTGGCGAATTCTGACGAGCGGAACACTTCACGCGGGCTTTTTGCACATCTTCTTTAATGGTTATGCGCTCAATGGATTTGGAAACCTGATCGAATTTCTTTCAAATCGCGCACATCTCGCGATCGTATTTGTTTTATCGATAATTGGCGGCGGACTTTTTAGTCTTTTGAACTATGATAGCCTTCCATCAATAGGTGCATCTGGCGGAATAATGGGATTGATCGGCTATCTCGCGATTTACGGGTTTCGCCGCCGGCGTCAGCTTATGCCCGGGTTTCTAAAATCAATGATAACCAACATTGGTTTTATTGCCGCCTTCGGTCTCGTCGCATATCAAATTGTCGATAATTTTGCACACTTAGGCGGTCTGCTGGTAGGAGCATTTTACGGTTACTTTCAAGTTCCGAAAGATTTGAACCAAAACCCGCGTGAGGTGAGTACATTCACGAAAACTTTCGGTTATCTGGCTTTGGCCGTATTTATTGGAGCGTCCGTTCTGACCATTTGTTTGCTGCTCAGAGTAGTTGAATTGTAAAAACCACGCCGGCGGTTTTCGCGAAAGTTTTTTTGACCAATTGTTGTAGACGACCTTGTAATGCCTAGAGTAAGAGTTCACCAACATGTAAATCCCCTCGCAAAATATTACCGCGAATTGCCGATCGAGCCGCTGGACTTATCCCATATTTTTGCTAATCCCGATCTTCCCCTTCATCTCGACATAGGCTGCGGGCGCGGGCGGTTCTTACTCGAAATGGCAGAGACCCAAAGTGATTGGAATTTTCTCGGTGTGGAGATTCGTGAACCTTTGGTAATCGAGGCAAACGAGATCAGCGATTCCCGAAAGTTAAAGAATCTGCGCTACGAATTTTGTAACGCAGCGATTGACCTTGATATTTTACTCGAAAATCTACCCAAAAACACATTACGATATGTGACCATTCAGTTTCCTGACCCGTGGTTTAAGAAGCGTCACGCAAAACGCAGAATGGTGCGTGATAAATTGGTCGAAACTGTGACAGAACATCTGTCTCAAACAGGAATGCTTCTTACACAAACCGATGTCGAGTTTTTAGGAGAAGAAATCTCTGAATTATTTCAACAACACGGACTCAAAAAATTTGATATCGAAAAAAATCCGATGCCGGTAAAAACTGAACGAGAAAAATCAGTCGAGGCGCGAAACCTTGCCATTTATAGAAGTTTATTTAAAAAGAAAAAAGAGAAGCGGAAATGAATCCGCTCCTTTTTTGATTGCTATCGAAACCTGCCAATTACCAGGTCACTTCAATTTCATATTCATCGTCGCTTGATTTCGGATCGAAGATTTGAATAACCGCGTTGTAATTATTCTGCGGCGAAGGCTGCTCAAGAATCGAAACGGTTCCACGACCGTTGAGTTTTCTTACCGAAACGGTTCCACGACGTCGGGCAAGGTAGCCATCTAGCTCATTCGAGATCTCGACCACGTTTCGTCCGGAAATCGTAAAAGCTTCGGCGTCTTCACCGGAAATTCGCAAGGTCACAGTTTGATCGACCCGCCCCTTCCATTTGAATCTACCTCTGCTGTAATTTTCAAATGCGTTTGTGGATTGCCACGAGATCTGCAGACGATAATTGTCAGCTCCCCGGCCGCGATCATTTATCTGAATAATTGTCGTGTACCGATTTACTCGTGTCGGCTGCTGAATTACGCTGACAACACCGCGCCCATCGAGCTTGTTGACCGAGACTATTGCCCGCCGCCGCGGCAACTGTCCGTTTAAATTTCGGACTCCCTGTCCTAAATTCTGTCCTGCGAGAGTCTGCACACGAGCCGTTCCGCCTTGGAAGATTATGTTTGCTCTTTGGTCGATCCGACCTTCCCAGACCAATGAGCCGGTCGAAGAATCAACCCGGCTTGGAACTCCGGATGGAAAGCCTACTACGTTTGGATTTGTAGGATTTTCTACATTATCGACCGCTACATCGTATTGTCTCGGACGCTGGTCGTAACCGTCAAAATATCCTTTTCGATAATATGCATCGTATTCGCGGTCATATTGTCCCTCGTAGCGTCGCGGGAGACGAGAAATTCCCTTGTCCTTATCATCATCTCCATCGTTATAACCCTGACGATATATGTCTTTTTCTTTATCGTTCCAAGGCAAAAACGGGATTATGCTGGAATAGCCGCGTTCATATCCTTCTTTGTATGAATTTTCATATTGATTCTGATACTTGTTTCGGTACCGCTTGTAGTCGTGATCACGTTTGGTTCTCGCGTCCGTCGCTCCGTCCTGGTATCCCTCGGTAAAATATCCGCATTTTATCGGCGAAGTGTTATTTCCGCCGCAATTGATTCCATAGTTGACACTCGTTTGCGCAAAAGAAGATCCAACGCAGATCAATGATGAAATTAGAGTGGTAATTATCAAACCGTTTATTTGCATCAACTTATCCTCGTCAAGACAGTAAAAAAGCGATGCGGCTCAAACGCGAACGTAAAAGCCGCAATCCGTATTATACGAAAGTTTACACACCGCTATTAATTCGTAGTGATTGAACTATTCGGTTAAACGATGGGTTGTAGCGATATTGATCGCGCTGGGGCGCAACGCCGACAACATAGAATAATTTCCCATCCCGCAATTGCGTCATATAGATCAGCGCATATTCTGTAACACCTGTAACGGGCGACGTCCCTGCGAGTTTTACCGCCAGAGCCTGTCTGCCGCTCAAAGTAAAGCGTGAATAATTCGAGATGCGCCTCAGGTAAGTATTACCTTGTAATACCCCGTTTACATATTCCTGAGCTGCGGCATCAAGACTCCGTTGCTGGGTCGCCGTAATACCGACGAGTGCACCGTGGGTGATACCGTTATTTCCGTAAGCACCTTCAGGAGCAAACATCACACTGCTTTGACTGGGAAATTCGCGCCAGTTCGATGGAACGCTCATTTGAAACACGTCCCCTCCGGTATAAGTGCGCGATGAATTAGACGGAAGCGGAACGCTTCTGGAGTAAGTGCCGCGCGACATTTCCGAATTTCCAGCAGGTTGTTCGGTATTGCCGGTATTGCCTGTGTTAGGATTTCTAGGAGCATTCTTTTCTATCTCCTCCATCGTTCTCGCCTGAGGCATCGAAGCGAAAAGCTCCTTAACCCTAGCGTATCCGCGGGTTATCTTGATTGGGTTTGACGAAACACGAAGAAGTCGGGCTTCATTGATTATCGTGTTATAGCGCCTATCCGGATCCGGGTGACTGCTGAGCCATTCAGGCGGTCGCCCACCCTGGCTTTGAGCCGCGATCGTCTTAAACATATTTGCCAGATCCCTGGGATCATATCCAGCGTTAGCCATTATTCTCGCGCCAAGTATATCTGCGGTTGTTTCGTATTCGCGGCTGTACTTCAAAATAAAATTCCCAGCGAAAATTGCCGCTCCAAGCTGGGCACCAGCCTGCCCGCCTAAAATCGCGCCGCCGATAATGGCGCCGAGCATTCCCAGCTGGGTTAAGGGATTACTCTGCCGAGTAGCCTGAGCGGTTCCATGCCGTAATGCAACGTGAGTTATTTCGTGTGCCATAACACCTGCAAGCTCACCTTCATTTTTCGAAGCCTGAACAAGGCCCCGGTTGACATACATATAACCTCCAGGAAGTGCAAAGGCATTTATATCTCTTGTGTTTACAAACTTAAAACTATACCGAAAAGCAGGCTCCTGAAATTCACTCGGAATTGCGTTTGCGAGTCTCATACCGACTTCATTGATATAGGCTTCCGATGCCGAATCTCTGATGATCGGGAATTCACTTTCTACTTTCTGCGAATATTCCTGACCGATTTTTACGTCGTCTTCGACCTTATATTTGTTTTTTGGCAAACTGACCTTGGTTTGTCCCAATGCCGCTATCGGCATCACCAACAGAACCCAAACCAGCGAAAACGCCGCCAGGTTTTTACCTAGATTGGATCTTCTCATCTTATCCTCCAAATGTCTTAAAGACTCTAATATATTTCTTTCTTGTAGTCTTGTTTAATCAAGTTTATGCAATACTTTAGAAATTGGCATTTATACCAGTTTCCGAGGCTAACCTATGATGAGAACTTTAGGTCATGGAGTTGACTGAAAAATTTGGAATTGGCAGTATGCACAATTCTTCAATCAATCAGCAATCCGAGATTGATGAATAGTTTGGTCTAAATTTAGGCTGACGAATCCGGTGTATTTTCATTTGCTACGCCAGGTTCCGGCCGAGCAATTAACCTAACGCAACAAATGAATGCGGGTCCGGTTCGGAATGGTCTTTTTCGGAAACCATTTGGAGCGCCTCTCCAATTTTCCTGACGAGCGGTAAGACTTCTTTAGATTCCAGCCTCTCCCCGTATTTTTTCTCTACAAGAAGAGCAAAAACAATATCGCTTCCCAAGTCGTGCACAAGATCCATAATTTTAGGCTAAGCGTTCGAAGCCGTTTGACGCCGTGACGCTTGTTATTTGTGGAATTTTCGAGCTTGATCTGAATTCTATACGACCTATGTTAGAGCAATGTTAACGAAATGTTAAATACGCATCGAAAATAATTTCCATTGATAGAAATTTGAGTATAATCGTTGAAAATCGAGGCTAAAACTGTGTTTATTTTCACGGTTGAAGCTCGCTTAATTGACAAAAAGTTGAATAACCTGATGTGGTTTGGGTTAATTTTCATTTTTAATGAAAAGGAGATTTAAATATTAGAATGAGAAATTTATTAGCAATAATCTTGGTATTTACGGTTGCGCTCGCAATCTCGTGTAGCGGCGAATCGATTGGAAAAACAGACGGCACTTCGTCGACGGGCGGAAGAATAAAGCTTCAAGGGGCCGGTGCGAGCTTTCCAAAACCAATTTATGAAAAATGGATGAGCGAATATGGAAAACTGCACCAAAATATAAGAATTGACTATCAATCGGTCGGCTCGGGAGCGGGTCAAAAAGCGATCATTGCAAGAACAGCGGATTTCGGTGCTTCCGACGATCCGATGAAAGATGATGATATGAAGAAAGCGGACGGCGAACTCGTACATATCCCGACCGTTCTCGGAGCAGTCGTTTTGACATACAACCTCAAAGGTGTGGATAAACCCCTGAAACTGACGCCGGAAGTAATTGCGGCTATTTATATGGGCGAGATCAAGAAATGGAATGATCCGAAACTTAGGGCCGACAATCCGGATGTTAATTTTCCGGATTCGGACATTACGCCAGTTTATCGTGCAGATTCGAGCGGAACTACTGCGGTTTTCACCGATTTCCTCTCCAAAATCAGCGAAAGTTTCAAAGAGAAGGTTACGCCTAGCAAACAACCAAACTGGATTAAAGGAGTTGGTCTTGGCGCAAAAGGTAATGACGGTGTGATGGGACAGGTTAAGCAAACCCCGAACACCATTGGATATGTGGAAGTAGCATTTGCAAAGGAAAATAAACTTCCGGTCGCTTTGATTAAAAATAAGGCCGGGAATTTTGTGGAACCTTCGGTCGAAAACATTTCCTCGGCCGCCGCCGGCGCAGTGAAGGATATGCCCGAAGATTTACGCGTAAATATTACTAATGCCGAAGGTGAAAATACCTATCCGATCTCGAGTTTCACATATATTCTCGCCTACAAAGAACAAAAGGATGCCGCGAAAGGCAAAGCTTTGGTAGATTTTCTTTGGTGGGCGACACACGACGGCTCGCAGTACGCAAAAGATCTACATTATGCTCCGCTGCCAAACGAAATAGTCGAAAAGGTTGAAGAAAAAATCAATTCGTTGACGGCTAATGGAAAACCGCTTCACGAAAGCGCAAAAGCCACCGGCAAATAGACTTGGCGAAGACAGGCACAAAGGGCGATACAGTTTTCCGAACCATCTTATTTATCTTTGCATCGACTATTGTTGTGATCGTCGTGGCGATGATTTCCATGATGGTTTGGAATTCTGTGCCTACCATAAAGGAATACGGGCTCAATTTTTTAACCGGAACCGATTGGCAACCCGCCTCTGACGTTTTCGGAGCTGTGCCATTTATCTACGGCACGATAGTTTCGTCGCTTATTGCACTTATTATTTCGGTACCTATTTCGCTTGGAATCGCAGTATATCTCGTGGAGCAAGCTCCGAAACAAGTTGCGACACCCGTTTCGTTCATGGCCGAGCTGCTCGCGGCAATTCCCTCCGTTGTTTACGGCTTGTGGGGAATTTTCGTTTTAGCACCTTTTATTCGCAATTACTTGGGAGTTTTCTTACAAAATTATTTCGGATGGCTCCCATTGTTTCAAGGACGTCTGACCGGATTCGGAATGCTGACCGGCGGATTGATATTGGCAATAATGATTACGCCGATCATAACGGCAGTCGTACGTGATGTACTTGAAGTTGTTCCAACTACGCAGCGTGAAGCAGCGCTCGCGCTGGGTGCAACTAAATGGGAGACTACGAAAATCGTTTTGGGAAATGCGGCGTCCGGAATCGCGGGCGCAATAGTATTAGGATTAGGTAGAGCGCTCGGTGAAACGATGGCAATTACTATGGTTATCGGTAACGCGCCGCAAATTTCCTCGTCGCTTTTTGAGCCGGCTTACACGATCGCTTCTGTTCTAGCTGCGAATTTCGCGGAAGCAACCGACGAACTGTATATGAGCGCACTGATTGAAATGGGCTTAGTACTTTTCCTCGTAACTTTCGTAGTAAATGGCTTCGCAAAGCTCTTGGTAGCGCGGGTCGCGAAGGGAACGGGAACGGCAAAGGCAACTTGAACGAGCGACTCTGGCAGAACTGAAAATGAACGAATCGATACACAATCGCAGAAAGCTTATTAGCTCGATGATGACAGGTTTAACCGCAGCTTGTGCTTTTTTTGCGATTGCGATTTTACTGATGATTTTGGGATACATTGCCGTTCGCGGCTTTAGTGCAATAAACTGGGAGTTCTTAACTGACACGCCAAAACCTGTAGGCGAAGGCGGTGGAATTGGAAATGCTATCATTGGATCCGGCTTAATGACATTGCTCGCCTCTTTGATCGGTTTGCCGATCGGTATCGGAGCCGGAGTTTATCTTGCCGAATTTGGTGATAATTGGTTTGGAAACACGGTACGATTTTTGGCGGATACATTGATCGGTGTGCCTTCGATTATTGTCGGTATCTTCGTTTACACATTGGTCGTTCTGCCGATGACGCGGCAATCCGGATTAGCGGGAGCAATTGCCCTGGCAATCATAATGATTCCTATCGTCGCGCGAACGACTGAAGAAATGATCCGGCTCGTACCAAAATCAATGCGCGAGGGTGCTCTAGCGCTTGGTGCTCCACAATGGCGAGTAACGTGGAATATCGTTATGCCCGCTGCGGCAACAGGAATTGCAACCGGGGCAATGCTTGCAATCGCAAGAATTTCGGGTGAAACTGCGCCTTTATTGTTTACCGCCTTGAACAGCCGTTTTTACAATTACTTTTATGATCAACCGATGTCTTCTTTAACCGTTCAAATATATAATTTTGCGACAGGACCATTTGAGGTCGAACATCAGATGGCTTGGGCCGCAACTCTCGTATTGGTTGCGCTCATCTTGCTTATAAATATTCTGGTAAGATTTTTTACTCGGAAACGATTTTAGTGATCATGATGTTGTTCTGACCGCGCTGCGTTTTCTGGCCTTCAATTTATGAAAAGCAAAATAAGCATTTCAAATTTGGATTTTTACTACGGTAAGAACCAGGCACTTTTTGATGTCTCGGTGGAAATTCCGGAGCGTGAAGTGATGGCGTTTATTGGTCCTTCGGGATGCGGCAAATCCACATTCTTGCGAACACTCAATCGGATGAACGATACGATTCCAATCGCACGTGTAAAGGGCGAAATTTTGATCGACGGCAAAGATATTTACGCTCCAAAAACAGATGTCGTTGCATTGCGGAGAAAAGTCGGCATGGTATTTCAAAAATCCAATCCCTTTCCTAAATCCATATTTGAAAATGTAGCATACGGGATCCGAATAAATCGTATGCACTCGAGTAAAGCGGATTTGGAAGCACGCATAGAAAAAGCCCTCAAAGATTCTGCGCTTTGGGACGAAGTTAAAGACCGCCTTAACACTTCGGCATTTGGTTTATCCGGCGGACAGCAACAGAGACTTTGCATCGCACGTGCACTAGCGGTCGAACCCGAGGTCGTGCTCATGGATGAACCGGCATCCGCGCTTGATCCGATTGCGACCCAAAAAATTGAAGAACTCGTCGTCGAACTGAAAAAAAAATACACGATCGCAATAGTCACCCACAATATGCAACAGGCTGCGAGAGTATCAGATAAAACAGCATTTTTTATGCTCGGGAAGTTGATCGAAGTTAACCCGACGCAAATTATGTTTACGAGCCCGGAGGACAAACTAACGGAAGATTACATAACGGGGCGATTTGGATAAATATTTTAGAAGCTGGAATTCGAAATGGAAAATAGAATCATTGACCAACAATTAGACGTTTTAAGAGACAAGCTACTTTTGCTGGGCGGCACAACAGAAATAGCGGTTCACCAAGCAATGCAGTCATTAACCGAACGCGACAGTAACCTTGCAAAGAAAGTTATAAAAGGTGACAAGGTTATAAACAGAATGGAGCTCGAGATCGATCGTTTGAGCATTGAAATATTAGCTCTTCAGCAGCCTGCCGCGCATGATCTTCGTTTTGTAATCTCGGTAGCGAAAATTACCCCAATGCTCGAACGAATTGCCGATCACGCGGCCAATATAGCGGAGGCGGCATTGGTCTTAAACGACGAACCGCAGATAACCGAGTACGTTGAACTGCCGCTGATGGCGCAAGTCGCAGGTGAAATGCTGCAGTCTGCCCTTGATGCGTTTACGTCGGAAGATGCAAACGCTTCCCGCAAAGTTATAAAGCGCGACAAGGAAATTGATAAAAGTTATGAAAGGGTTTTCGGTAAGCTTATGGAAATTATGATCGAAACACCGGAAACAACGACGAGCGCGGCTCATTTGCTCTTCGTAGCAAAACACCTAGAACGCATCGGCGACTATGTAAAAGATATCTGCGAACTCAATGTTTATCTTACCGAAGCGGCGTTTATAAAACACAGCCAAAAGAAAAATAAATAGTCGTTTCGCGGAATGATTAAAAGGTTAGACAAGCGTACGATCTCCGTATATATTGAACTCACTTCAAAAACTATACGGAGATTCTTAATACGCCATGGCTTTTAGTTTACTGCCTCGGGAAGACGAGTATTTTGCCTTCTTTTCGCAAATGTCCGCGAAAATTCAGGATGCTGCGCAGCTTCTGGTAAAGATGCTGGATGGTAAGAGCAGCGAGTTTGAAGACTTTTATTTAAAGATAAAAGACACTGAACACGATTGCGATGAATTAACTCATAAGATCACAACCAAATTAAATAAGTCGTTTATTACACCTTTTGACCGGGAAGATATTTACACGCTTTCCGTCGCCTTGGACGATGTATGCGATTATATTGACGCCGCAGCCCGGGCCGTTTTGATTTACGATATTCGAGAGATAAACGAACGTGCAAAAAGTTTGGCGGAAACGATGTACCGTCTATCGGTTGAGGTACATGGTGCGGTTTCTATGCTCAATAAGCCAAACGGAATGAATCGTTATATAGTCGAGATCCACCGACTCGAAATTGAAGCGGATGA
>JBGTGX010000101.1:0-19391 GCA_041746475.1 Pyrinomonadaceae bacterium
TACGATGTGAACTACACTTTTTCGAAATCAATGGACACGGGTTCGGGCTTACAAGGTGCGGATAATGCGACGACTGGTTACGGAACCGCTTTTATTTTGAATCCATTACGCCCTGAAGACAATTATTCGGTCTCGGATTTCGATACACGGCACATAGTAAATGCAAACTTCATCTTCGAACTTCCTTTTGGAAAGGGGCGAAGGATGCTAAGCCGTGTGAACAGTTTCGCGGATACGTTGATCGGCGGCTGGCAATTGGCAGGCGTTTATCGATTCAACACAGGTCAACCGATCCTGTCCCCGTTTGATCAAGCTCAGTGGGCTACTAACTGGAATGCTCAATCGAGTGGTGTGCGGGTCGGTCCGTTAACCAGTAGTGTTGATAGGAATACGCAGAACATATTTTCGGATCCGCAGGCGGCGTTCAACACATTGCGAAATGCCCGTCCGGGTGAAACGGGGGATCGTAATTTCTTGCGTTTACCCGGCTATTCATCGCTTGATCTGGGTCTTTCGAAGAATTTTAGAATGCCTTGGAGCGAAAATCATAAACTCCAATTCCGATGGGAAGTCTTTAACGTCCTAAACTCGCAGTCGCTTGGATTGGACGCGCCGCAAACCGGCATCACTCGTTCAACGTGGGGGCTTCCGCAAGATTCCAACATAGGTACGGCGCCGGGAAATTTCGGCAAAATATTTACAACGGTACAGGGAAGTCCGCGTTCGATGCAATTCGGATTAAGATACGAGTTTTAGGGTAATTCTTAACTTCTTTTACGGCTAGGGCAGGCGCTCTAGCCTTTTTTTATTGCGGGGAGAAAGCGTCGTTTCCGGTTATTTCTATAAGGTGGCGGGTATCGTTTAGTGCTTCGACGCGAACATTGTCTCGTCTGCGAATTTCAAAGCGATTTATGCCACAGTTTGATGTCAAGAGCCAGGGGGTAGTCGTAGTTTTGGAGTTGATCGCCCCCATTAGATAAAGCGAAAGAAAGCATATCGTGCCCGTATGGGAAAATATCACGATTTGCTTTCCTTTATGAGTCCGCAGTATTTCGTTTAGCGCCCCTGTGGATCTTCGGAGAAGTTGACGGTAACTTTCGCCATCCTTGATCTGGTGGTTTACGCTCCGATTCACAAGTGCGTAATAATCCTTTGGAAACGCTTTTTTTGCTTCGGGAAAAGTAAGGCCTTCCAGTACACCGACATTTCTTTCCCGAAACGCATTGGTCTTTGTAACCTGGATCTTAAGCAATTTGGAAAGCGGTTTTGCCGTTTCGACAGCGCGCGGAAGGTCGCTTGAATAAATCGTAGACACATTTTCATTCGCGAGAGCATTTGCAGTAATTTCAGCTTGTTCGCGTCCGAGGTCGGATAGTGAGGTAAGACTGTGTCCACCAAAACGCCCTTCGACATTTTTTGCGGATTGTGCGTGTCGTACAAATAAGAGCTTTGTAGGTGGCATATGCGACCGAATTATACGCGACAGGTGGTTAAAAGCCGGGAATCCAGTTTACAGCTATGAACTCAGAATCAACAATCGTGTCGTGTAGCGTCGTCGTATCAAAAATCCAAAAGGCTTACGCTGAAACCGTCTCCGCCTTCAATTTTTCGGTTTGATAATGCGTTACCAAAGCATCGATAATTTGATCAAGGTCCCCGTCCATAACAAGATCGAGTTGGTGAACGGTTAAACCGATTCTATGATCTGTCACACGATTTTCCTTGAAATTATAAGTCCTAATCTTTTCGCTGCGATCCCCGCTTCCGACCATCGACTTTCTTTCTGATGCGAGCTCGTCATGCTGTTTCTTTTCTTCAATCTCCTGCAGACGTGCACGCAGAACTTTCATTGCTTTTTCGCGGTTTTTGATCTGAGATTTTTCATCCTGCATTGAGACGACGAGCCCCGTCGGTTCGTGCGTAATTCTTACGGCAGAATAAGTTGTATTAACCGATTGCCCGCCCGGCCCCGACGAACAGAAGGTATCTATTCTCAGATCATTCTGGTCTATTTCAATATCTACTTCTTCAGCTTCGGGCAAAACGGCGACCGTAATTGCCGAAGTGTGAATTCTTCCGCTCGATTCAGTTTGCGGTACTCGCTGAACCCGGTGCACGCCCGATTCAAAGCGCATCTTTGAATAAACCGCGTCACCCTCGATGATCGCAAACGCTTCTTTTAAACCACCGACCCCCGTGTCGGATGCGTTCATGACATCCATTTTCCAGCCCAACCTTTCGGCGTAGCGTATGTACATACGCAAAATGTCCGAAACAAAAAGGGTCGCCTCATCGCCGCCTGTTCCGGCGCGAATTTCGAGAATCACATTCTTTTCATCTTTAGGATCTTTTGGGATCAAAAGCAGTTTCAGATCGTCTTCGCCTTTTACAATTCCTTCTTCCAGCTCGGCGATCTCGAGCTCAGCCAGCTCACGCATTTCATCGTCTTTAGTGGCTTCCAAAACCTCGCGCGCTCCATCCAAATCTTCCTGGATCTTTTTTACTTCGTGATATTTTTCGACAACCTCACCGAGCGATTTATGCTGTCTCATCAGCTTTGCATAGGCGTCAATATCGGAAGTGATATCCGGCGCAGAAAGCTGCTCGGTGAGCTCTTCGTAAGATTTTTCAATTTGAGCGATTCTTTCCAGCATTGGGTTTATACGACAACTTCCAATTCTCTATGAATGGCAGGAACATTTTCCGTTTCCATCGGCTCGAGCTTGAGTGATTGGTTTAATGCCTCGATCGCTACTTCTAGTTGGTCGGAATCGGGTTCCTGCGTCGTGATATTCTGCAGCCATATCCCCGGCATCGTCATAAACTTAAAAATCACACTCGATTCTTTTTTGGCCGCATAGCGAATGATCTCATACGAAAGACCCGCTACAAGCGGCATTAAGATGATACGGACGAGCAAGTTGAGCCAAAGCGCATCAAACTTGATCACCGAAAACAAAACGATTGCTACCAGCATCACAACCATCAAAAATGAAGTCCCGCAGCGAGGATGCAGGCGGCTTTGCGGATGTGCATTTTTTACCGTCAGACTCAGGCCTTTTTCCCATGTGAAAACCGTCTTATGCTCTGCGCCGTGGTATTGGAAAACCCGATTAATATCTTTCAAATAAGACATTGTGAAGATCATGGTAACGAAGAAGAACATCCGAATTACGCCATCGATCAGGTTAAAGGCGATCCATGAATTAGGCTTGATCTCCCAAACATATCCTTTTATTGTTTCCCACCAACCGGCATTTGCAGCCAGAACCGGAGCTTGCGCCCAATCAAGTGCGATAAATAATACGTTGGTCAAAATAAGCGGGGCTACAATAAACAACATGATGTTAAACCCAAGTGCAAAAATGATCGAACCGGCCGTACTCACCGATTGCTTTGCTTTTGACGCTTTTGAAGATTCCTCCGCGGGAAGTTTGATTTTTACAGGCGCTTTTGTGAAATTTTCATCAAGTGTTCCATCCGCCAAAACAGCTTCGGTTTCGCGTATTTCCGCTTTTTCGAGGTCCTTGGCATTGATGTCTTCTTCGTAAATGCTTGCAGAATAGTTCAAAGCTTTCACTCCAAGCGCGAGCGATTGGATCAGCGTAGCACCGCCGCGTAAAACGGGAATATTCAAAACTTTATACTTATCGCTCCATTTTGGCAGTCTGTCAGCTTTGTGAACGATCGTTCCGTCAGATTTTCTGCAGGCAATCGCGTATGCATTTGGCGTACGCATCATCACACCTTCCATTACTGCCTGACCGCCGACGATCAAATCTTTTTCCAACGACAAAAATAATTGCAAAAACTTTTTCATTTTCCCATCCGTGAATATCTAAAAAATTTCAGAACTTCTGACCAGCACTATGATTTGATTTCAACTGATAAAGATGCCTTTTCAAACCCTCACCGTTCATCAAACAAAGCAAAACGCCGGGCTTTGAGATTTAGCGTCAAATTCCAAGTGTAAATTATACACGAAGATCTGACGACGCAAATTCAAGCGTCTCGGCGAGGATTATGGTAAAGCTATAATTGGTTAAACGTATATTTCGCTTTCATAAACTAGTTTTATTCAGCGGTTGCAGGTGCGGTGCCTTTTCGTCTTGCAAAACGTTTGTTAAAACGATCTACGCGACCTGCGGTATCGACCAATTTTTGTTTTCCCGTGAAAAAAGGATGACATTCCGAGCAAATTTCTATACTCAGATCATCGCCGAGTGTCGAGCGTGTCTTGAAAGAATTTCCGCACGCACAGGTCACCGAGATTCCCTTATAATTTGGATGTATTTCTGGTTTCATTGCTTTATATCCCCCTTGTTCTATTTCACCTTTCTCCAAAAAGCAAACAGCAATCATAACTCGGTTTGAGCGCTCTCGTCAAGGCTGCTCTCGTCGGGGTCGCCCGCTTCTTGCGGCGTATTTTCCTCTGGATTAGTTTGGCGGGCGATATGGAAAATGAAACGCCGCTCGGACATCGGTATAAGTTTTTCGCTAAATTCGACGTTTTGTTTTTTGAGCGCATCGCGAACATTTCCGCCCGCAAAAAAAATTAGATCAGCATTTTCCGACCACTTCAAAAGTCTCGGCAGTTTCTTTGCAAAACCATCGATGGCGCGGCAAAAGACGTGTGTAACTCCGGGGTCATCTGTTTCATCAAACTGTTTGTGTACAACAGTTGCGCGGTCTTCAATTTCGCATAATCTGACTGCTTTCTCCAAAAACTCGCTTTTTTTCTGCTTCGATTCGATCAAAAATCCCTTTAGGTCTTTGCGAACTAACAAACAGGGAATTCCCGGGAGTCCGGCCCCGCTTCCGATGTCGGCGAATTCTGAATTCTCGGGCAGAAACTGTAATGCAAAAAGCGATTCAAGGATGTGCCTTATCGCAAATTCCTCTGCGTCACAGTTTCCAACCAAATGAAGAAGATTGTTATTTATCATCACGCCTTCATGAAAATTTTCAAGGCTTCGGATAACCTCTTCAGAGAGGTCAATTTCAAATGCACCCTTGTGCTTTTCGATCGCCTTGTAAAACTTACTTTTCATATTAATGCTTTTTCGAAGGATGATTTGGTGCGGACGAGAGGACTTGAACCTCCACGATGTCGCCATCACGGGCTTCTGAGACCCGCGCGTCTACCAGTTCCGCCACGTCCGCAAATTTGAGCGAAACTAAATATACAATTGGTAGGGGTAACTGACAAGTGTCAGTAGCCCAAGTGTAAACGCGAGCTTCCGCAGTACGTAAGAGACGCTAGATTGAAGTTCGGTAGCTAAGCGAAGCCCTTCTTCACAGGCGGGCTGCTGACACGTGCGTTAATGAGATGTTTCTTCTATCATTTACCAAATGGATTTGTCTCAACGCTATAAAGAAATTTGCTCAAGAATCAACACTGCGGCCGAAAAAGCCGGGCGTGATCCATCTGAAATAAAACTCGTTGCAGTTTCCAAAACCCATCCGATAGAAACTCTTAATCAAGCCTTAGAATCAGGAATCGCCGTCTTCGGCGAAAACAAGGTTCAGGAAGGCTTAGAAAAAATCGCCCAAATTGGACACGAAAAAGCCGAGTGGCACTTGATAGGGCATCTGCAAAAAAACAAAGCGCGCAAAGCAATAAAAAATTTCGATGTGATTCACACGCTTGATTCTCTAAAACTTGCAAAACGCCTCGAACGAATTTGTGAAGAAGAGGAAAGGGAAGTTTCGGTGTTGGTGCAAGTTGATATTGCGAGAGAAGAAAGGAAGTCGGGGATCGTTGAATCAGAATTACCGGAATTGGCGGATTATCTAGCGTCCTGCAAACAGCTTAAATTCAACGGGTTAATGATTATTCCGCCATATTTGCCGGATGCGGAGAAACTTCGCCCATACTTCGGGAAATTACGCTCTCTTCGTGATAAAATGAACGACCGAAACGCATTTCGAACTAATCCCGGCGAACTCTCAATGGGGATGAGCCACGATTTTGAAGTCGCGATCGAAGAAGGTGCGACAATAGTAAGAGTTGGAACAGCGATTTTTGGAGAAAGGGCAAGTTATGGGTGATTTCGGAATGCTGGTTTTACGGGGGATTGCCGCTGTGATCATTCCCATACTTTATTTCAATCCCTCAAATACAAGTCGATGGCGCACAGAATATGGCAGAAACACGACCGCAAGGGAGTGTGCAATTTGTGATAGAGTCTCGTAAAGTTTTTACACCCTTGCTCGCGCGCGGGTTTCTGCAATTTTTAAGTTATGAATAATTTTTTTGAATCAGATTTATCGGAAGTTGACTCAATCGTTAGAGAAGCGATTGATAACGAGGTTCGCCGGCAGGCAGATGGGTTGGAGCTTATCGCTTCGGAAAATTTTGTTTCCGAAGCCGTTTTGCAGGCGATGGGTTCGGTGTTTACGAATAAATACGCTGAAGGTTATCCCGGCAAGCGTTATTACGGCGGCTGTGAATTCGCGGATGTTGTCGAGCAGCTGGCGATTGACCGGGCGAAAGAAATCTTCGGTGCCGACCATGCAAACGTTCAACCGCATTCGGGATCGCAGGCAAACATGGCGGTTTATCTGACGGCCATCGAACATGGCGATAAAATTCTTGGTATGGATCTTTCCCACGGAGGACACTTGACGCACGGACATCCGCTGAATTTTTCGGGTTTAAGTTATGAAGTGGCCTCATATGGCGTATCAAAAGAAACAGAGACGATCGATTATGATGCGCTCCAAAAACACGCTGAGACATCAAAGCCAAAAATGATCGTTTGCGGGGCTTCTGCGTACTCGCGAATTATTGACTTTAAGCGCATAAGTGAGATCGCGAAATCGGTTGGCGCAGTCGTGATGGCGGATATTGCTCACATTGCCGGATTGGTTGCGACAGGTTTGCATCCAAGCCCGATCGAGCACTGCGAATTTGTGACAACTACGACCCACAAGACTTTGAGGGGACCTCGCGGAGGATTGATCCTTTGTAAGGAGGAGTACGCAAAAGGTGTCGATCGAAATGTTTTCCCGGGGATTCAGGGCGGTCCGCTTGTTCACATAATTGCTGCAAAGGCGGTGGCATTTGGCGAAGCACTCAAAGACGATTTCAAGGTTTACCAGCAGCAAATTCTCGATAACGCGAAAGCACTTGCGGAAGAACTCAGCAATCAAGGTTTGAGACTCGTTTCGGGGGGAACCGATAATCATCTCGTGCTTGTTGACGTTTATATGGATGGTAAGGGAATCACCGGCAAGAAAGCGGAAAAAGCACTTGATGATGTTCATATTACGGTAAACAAGAATACGATTCCTTTTGATACGCAGAAACCGTTTGTTGCATCGGGCGTTCGGATTGGGACACCGGCTTTGACCACTCGCGGAATGAAAGAAGACGAAATGCGCGTTATCGGAAAACTGATTGCCGACATGATTCACGATGCTGATTCTGAAGAAGTAAGATCGCGTGTGAAAAGGGAAGTAAAGGAACTTACTTCTAAGTTTCCGATGTATCCAAAGCGTTATAAAAGCAATGAGGCCGCTTCGGCGTGAAGATCTGATCGATGAAAAAAGTCGCCGCTACATTTCTGCTACTTCTCGCGATCACGACGATTTCGTTTGCGCAAAAAATTGATGACGCGAAATCTGAGCCTGTATCGCTTCCGGAAAAACATGAGCATCCTCTCGGGTTTGAGACGGATGGGTGTACTGCGTTTCCGGATGGTAATTACCGCGATTGCTGCGAGGCGCACGATCTTGATTATTACAAAGGCGGTTCGTTTAAGGAGCGGCGCGATTCGGACAAACGTCTTTATAGTTGTGTAAAGTCAAAACCGAGTTGGAAAAATAAATATCGCGCGCCGATGATCTATTTAGGCGTCAGGGTGTTTGGGACGGCATGGCTTCCGACTCCTTTTCGTTGGGGATTTGGGAAGAAAAAAATGAAAAGGCTTGCGGAAGCAGCAAATTCTGAAACCAAGAAGGAAGAACCTACGGTAGAAACTAAAAACGAAAATAAAGAAAACAAAGATAACTTCTAATCCTGAAATAATTTTAGTAAAAGACTACGCCGCGTTTTCAGCGCGTCGTTTTTTTCGCCTAAGAACATAAATATGAGTAATTTGTCAGACATAGGTTTTCCGGTAAAAAACGAACAAGACGTAAACGACGTGATAATGAGTGTATTGCCGCATCTGACGCAAATTCCTTGTCCGCCGCTTGGGTTTTATTACAAATTTCAAGATGAATCGGGAGCGGAATTGTATCTCCAGGGAAACCAGGGGCAGGATATTCTCGGGTTCAATCCGGCGTTTAATGCGAAAAGCCGTAGAAGAGTCGGATTAACGACTGCGATCGAACGAGATACATCTGCGCTCGATGGTGCGTTTAAAGCATGGGCGAATCCGGCGGATGAAAGCAACCCGGAAGATTCGGGAGATTTTCCTTTTGTCTTTGATATGCCGGATTTTAGGCTCCAAGAAGATATTGAGGTGCAAAAGACGGTCGATGTAGCTCTTACAGCTTTTGCCTCAAATGATTTCGAGATCTTTTCATCTGAGGAAGAATTTGAATCTTCGCAATCTAATGAACCTATGTTTGGCGCGAGATCGTTTTCCCCGAGCGGTCTCTTTAAAGAAGGCGAGGGAGGAGTTGTGGAAGACATAATTCCGCCGCAAGCACATGCGAATTTTTCGGGCGAAATAAAAGAATTTGAATTGCGAACGAATTCGCTTACTGAAGCAAAATTCTACTGGTTACTTTTGGAAACCTACGGCGGAGAAATTGACGTGGTCGCAGATCCGAAATTGGTTGATAATGAACCAAAGATCGGCGGAATCGTGAAGGGAAGTTTTTGGATCTCCGGAAAAATTATCAGTTGAGGTTTAAAAATCGAAATTGGGCGCCATCTTATCCAATATTCTGCCTGCTTCTGCATTCTCAAACTCTACAAACTGCTGCTCCAATACGTTACAGGCAATTTCAAAATAAAGAGGGTCTTCGATTAGCGGTGCGATAGCTGCTGTTGGGCTAACCGCTAAAGTTTCGTAGCAAATTGCTTTGATCTGCGGAACGTCCGTTTGCCTGATTATTTCAGCAACCTCGCTCGCCGTAAAACGCTTATAAAGCGCATCGGCAAGTTTGTCGATCTTAACGTAATCGTTGCGCTTGAGTGCACGCTTTGCGAGCTGGATAAAAATTTCAGCCGATTCCGTCTTTTCGGCAAGCACGCTTGCGCAAACTTCAGCTAATCGATCGAGCTCGTTTACTTCACGGAAAGTTTTTGCTTTCCCTTCGGCGACGGCTTGTTCGTCCAAAGCATCGAGCAGACGGCTAATCTCCCAATCCGCATGAGGATCGTAGTGTGTGCCTGGTTTTCTCAGGAGTTTTTTGCCGGGTTTCAAAATCCCAACGATCAATTCTTTTGTCATCGGTCGCAGGCTTTTCCAAGCATTTTCTACCTGTGATCCGAAATTTTTAATCATCATTTCCAAGAAGAGATTATCACTCGCAAAAAATCTTCGCAACTAAAATCGGGTCGTCAAACCGCAATATCAAGAGGTTTTTCCGGATGAGATTTCGGCAAGGCGAGTTTCCATATCTTTGAGCTTATTGTCGCGTTCGGTTTTATCCATGTCTTTCGGAAAGGTTTCGAAAAGTGCGAAGGGGTTTTCGTCGATGAGACGCAATTCAAATGCTTCCCGATCTTTTTTTGATGGGCGGGTAAACCACGCGGCGTCCGTTTCGGAAATACAAATCTCGGCGTCGTTTTGATGAATAGCTTCTAGCTTTCGCGTCACGTCGGCCGTTGTCCCATTCGAAACCAGGATCTTATGCAAATTCCATTCATATTTCCGGTAAGTTGCGATGATTTCTTTTAGCAGGTAAATGTCCATATTGCTTCAAACTTTCAAAATCGTATTAAAATACAATTCGGCTTGATTTACTATCTTGAAGTATCGTTTTATTATCGTAGAAAATGATGAAAGGAAGAAAATACTTTGGTTTGTTGAATCTCGTTGTCGCTGCGGTGCTTTTTGTAGCCTGCTATCAACCCGCAGCAAACCGGACTGATGAGTTTGAAAATGAGGAAGCTCCAAAATCGGAGATTTCCGATAGCGGTGTTTCGAACACCTCGGATGTGTCTTCCGAAAACTCCGAAATTACCGAAACGAATACGATGAAAGAATCAAAAACAAATGAGTCAGCTCCGGCTGCGGGGTTCCGGGCAAATGTCAATCAGCAGCTTTCGAGGCACGGCTATTCTGCTGCAGATGTTTTCGACGAAAGTGATCAGGTTGAATTGCGGCTACTAAATGAATACGGCGCGATCTTTTTAACAAAAGCACTGTCGCCTTCGAAGATGATGTATACGAGCGAGAGTGAGGTGCTTGGATTTCAAACGAAAGCGGGCGCAACCCGGATAAATATTGCCGGAATCGGTGTCGAACTCCAACGCGATGCGGCGCAGGCACTTTCCGATGCCGAAAAGGAAGCGCGAGCCTCGGGTGAAAGCATTACGCCTCGGGATCCCAAGGATTCGGCACGGCGGAGTTTTCAACATACCCAAACTCTCTGGGACGGTAGGGTTGAAAAGGCATGCGAACATTGGAAATCGAAAGGAAAACTAACCGCCGAAAAAATCGCGCAGCTTAAATCGCTCCCGATCAAACAACAGGTTGCACAGGTTTTTGCGCTGGAAAAGAATGGAATTTATTTCAGTACAAATTTTGATAAATCCATTCTCTACTCGGTGGCTGCGCCGGGGGCGTCTCAGCATTTAGCGATGCTCGCGTTTGATGCAAAGGAATTTGGAAATAAAAAGGTGCGAAAAATAATGGCAAAACATGGGTGGTTTAGAACTGTTCAAAGCGACGCACCGCATTTTACTTACCTTGGATACGATGAAAAAGAATTACCATCGCTCGGGCTTAAAAAAGTAAACACGGCAGACGGGGAATTCTGGATTCCCGATGTTTAAGCGCTGAAAGGAATGTTGTTGTTGGTTTCTGTCCCCCTTTTTTTACGATTTATGAAACTCTGTCCCAAATGCCAGACGAAATATACTGACGATTCTCTGAACTACTGCCTTCAGGACGGTAAAACCCTTGACACAATAATAGAGGACAAGACACTTGTCCTCGACGCCGATTCAATTGCCGATGAACCGACAATTTCGGAAAATATTTCTGATCAGGATTTTACAAAGGAAACCGAGGTAATTCCGCGATCGAAGACGAAACGATCTTCGGACGAAAATCGTTCAGTTGAAACTGTAGTGTCTTCAGCGAAAATGGGCAAAACGCATATATCGAATGAAGTTCCGGCAAAACGAAAAACCGGAATAGGATTAGTTGCGGGATTTGGCCTATCTGGTTTATTGGTTGGTATCCTCGGAGCGGGGATCTATTTTGCAAATAGTTATTCGATGTTTGGCACCGGAAGTCTCAATTCCAACACCAACGCAAATAATCAACCCGTCGAAAAACCAACGGTTTTGAGCGATTCCGCGGATGTCAAGGTTTCCGCATCTTCGACCAGAAAAGCTGATCTCGGAAATATTTACACTCCCAAGATGGCGTTTGACGGAAATCCGAGAACGGCGTGGGGCGAGGGTGTAAAAGGTGAGGGAAAAAAACAATGGATCGCTTTTGATTTTGCCAAAGAAGAGAAATTAAATTCAATCGTGATCCTGCCGGGATATTTCAAAACACCTGCAATTTGGCGCAAGAATAATCGACTCGCATCTGTCGTTGTTGAATTTTCGGATAATTCAAAACGCGACTTTAATTTCGCTGACGTAATGACAGAGCAAACGCTTGAAATCGGCGGTATTAAGACGAATTCGGTCTTTATTGTCGTAAAAGACATTTTCCCCGGGGAATCCGATACGGAGGACACGCTGATTTCTGAAGTTAGTTTTATAGTAGAATAACTGCCAATTATGAAAATTTGCCCGACCTGCCAGACGAAATATACCGATGACACGCTGCAATATTGTTTGCAGGATGGAGCACACCTCGAATTCGGGGCGTCGGATACTTCTAGCATGGAAACGGTTGCGCTGAGCGATGAAGAAGCGCAGACGGTGATGGCGCCCCGCAAACCTGAGAAGATCAACTTCGATCTTGATGATCGCGAGGAAGAGCGTAAGGAACCGGAGCAAAGCTTTCAAAGCGCGTCATCTACCGACAAACATCGCCCGAACACCTTATCTACAGTTTTCATTACTGCCGCAATAATGCTCTTGCTTTTGGGCGGGATCGGGACAGCAGCGTGGTTTTATTATTTGCGGCAGAACCCCGAAATCGCAAAAACTTCAAATACAAATTCGAATATTGAAACCCGGAACCGGGGAGGTGCAAATGCTTCTGCTTCAAGCCCTTCCCCTACAAGCACCGCTACACCCGAAGAAACATCTACGCCGACGCCCGAAGAAACTCCTGAAATTGATCGGGAGGAGATAACCAAGGCGGTTTCCGCGCAGCTCTCTTTATGGAAATCCTTTGCGGAGGCGAGAAATATTGCTGGATATATTGGGAAGTACGCGCCAAAGCTCGATTACTATAACAAACGAGGCGCGAGCAAGAGATTTGTGCTGAAAGATAAACAAAAAGCATTTTCTGCATTTACATCCATAAAATCAAAGCTATCAGATATTGGAATTTCGACGTCAAAGGATGGGCAAACTGCGACCGCGGTCTTTGATAAAGAGTGGGATTTTTCAGGTCCCGAAAAAAGCACTACCGGGAAAGTTCGCTCCCAGCTTATTTTTAAGAAATTTGATGATGAATGGCTGATCGTTTCTGAGCGAGATCTTAAGGTTTATTATGTCAACAGATCTTGACATCGTTGTGCGGTCTGCGACCAATAAAGATTGCGAAAATGTGCGATCCCTGGTTTTCGGTGTGTTGCGCGAGTACGGGTTAGAACCCAATCGGGATGGTATTGACCGGGATCTGGATGACATCGAATCGAATTACATCAACCGGGGCGGCATATTTGAAGTTTTTGAAGATGCGGACGGAAATCTGATGGGCACAGTTGGGCTTTATCCGTTTGATGAAAAGCGACTGGAGCTGCGGAAGATGTATTTTCTCCCGGCAATTCGCGGTAAAGGTTTGGGTAAAACCACACTCAAACGAATGGTCGCGATCGCAAAAGAAAAAGGTTACGAACAGCTTATTCTGGAGACCGCGAGCGTTCTTAAAGAAGCGATCGGCCTTTACGAGAAATTTGGATTTTCCGAAGCCGATGAAAAGCACACGCCTCGATGTGACAAATCCTTTTACCTAAACCTTCAATAAAATCATTTTTTTACTTGACTATATCGCTACGTAGTTATAGAGTTATTTCATGTTTAAGAAAAAACTTTCGTCTGAGGCATTAAAGATGGTTGCGAATCGCTTCAAAATACTATCTGAGCCGATCCGTTTACAGATCTTACACACGTTGCAGGACGGTGAAAAAAGCGTCGGCGAACTTGCGTTGAGCGTTCAATCGAGTCAGCCGAATGTCTCAAAACATTTAAAGATATTGCAGCGCGAGGGAATTTTGGGACGCAGGCAAATGGGAAATACCGCTTATTATGAGATCGTCGATGAGACGATATTTGCACTTTGCGAAACGGTTTGTAATGCATTAGAGGAGAAATCCCGCGAGCAGGTAAATGTTTTTGCGTGAGGTTAGAAAGAGGAAGAAATTATGAGTGAATGCACAGTGCTTACATTAAACACTAAATTAGGAAACGACGACATACATCTCGTCGATGTGCGCGAACCGGTCGAATTTGCGGCTGGACGAATCGATGGTGCGAAATTGATACCGCTTGGTGAGCTTGAGAAACGCCATAAGGAACTAGATCAGACAAAACCGATCTATGTAATTTGCCGAACGGGAAATCGTTCGGGCAAGGCGCAGCAAAAACTCAGCGAACTTGGATTTGAGAATGTGATCAACGTTCAAGGCGGATTCAAAGCTTGGCAAAATGAAGGCCTCGATTTCGAACGCGACGCGAAAGCGCCCTGGGATCTCGAGCGGCAGGTAAGATTTGTTGCCGGCTCCCTTGTTCTTATAGGCTTTTTGCTCAGCATTTTTGTGCATTCCTATTTGATCGGCATTTCAGCATTTATCGGAGCCGGGCTCGTTTTCTCGGCGCTGACGAACACGTGCACAATGGGTATGATCTTATCCAAGATGCCGTGGAATCGACGTGAATTGGCTTAGGCAAATAAATAAAAATCGGGGCATTAAGAGTGTCGCGCTAGCCATTAGTATGTAATTGGGCTCAGCAAAGCGGGACTGTGAGTCACGAAGTACGGAGAAATTTATCATGAAATTCAAACAATTTTATTTGGGTTGTCTGTCGCACGCTTCTTATTATTTGGGTTCGGAAGGCGAAGCGGCGATCATCGATCCTCAGCGCGACGTACAGCAGTATTTGGACGAGGCGGAAGCAAATGGGCAAAAGATCAAATATGTGATCGAAACGCATTCACACGCAGATTTTGTCAGCGGACACACAGAGCTAGCCGGAAAGACGGGTGCCGAGATCATTTATGGCCAACGCGCTGCCACCGAATTTCCGACGCGCAAAGTGAAAGATGGCGACGAGCTGATGCTTGGGAATATCAAGCTCAAGTTTCTCGAAACCCCGGGGCATACTCCGGAAGGAATCACGATCTTGGCGGAACGTGAAGGCGAGCCTATAAAAATGTTTACGGGCGACACACTTTTTATCGGAGATGTCGGCAGACCGGATCTGATCGGCTCGAAAGGTTATCCGGCTGAAGAAATGGCGGGCTTGTTGTACGATTCGTTGCACGAAAAGATCTTGCCCCTGCCGGATGAAACGGAAGTTTATCCAGCACATGGAGCAGGAAGTTTGTGCGGAAAATCGCTCTCCAAGGAAACCTGGTCAACGCTCGGAAACCAAAAGCAGGTTAACTATGCGCTTCAGCCAATGGCAAAAGAAGAATTTGTGAACATCGTTGCGGCAGACCAGCCCGAAGTGCCGGCATATTTCCCAAAAAGCGCCGCAAAAAATCTTGAAGGTTCGGTTGCACTGGAAGATCTGCCGAAACCTAAAGCAATGACTACGGACGACGTTTTGGTATTTGAAGGTGTTGTTTTAGACGTGCGGGAGAGGGAAGAATTCGGCGAAGGCCATATTCCAAATTCGATCAATATTGGCCTTGCAGGACAATTTGCGTCGTGGTCAGGTTCTTTGATCGCGATTGGCACACCGATCGTTGTCACGGCTGATTCACAAGAGCAGGTTGACGAAGCTGTTATGCGTCTGGCACGCGTCGGATTTGAGACCGTTAGTGGATTTATTCTGACCAAGGATTTTGACGGCAAAAAGAATTCAATCGAGCAGGTTCCGGTTGATGTCGTCAATAAGAAACTTGGTGAAGAAATACAGTTTGTCGATGTTCGGCGGATACAGGAACATGCTAACGAACACGCGGTGAGAACGGTTAATTTGCCCCTTGATCTTCTGGCGAAGGAGATCGGCAAACTTGATCCGGAAAAGCCAACCTACGTGATTTGCCAAAGCGGCTATCGCTCAAGCGTCGGGACAAGCATTCTTGAGAATGCCGGAATCAAAGAAGTCTACAACGTAACCGGCGGTACAAACGAATGGGTTAGGGCAGGGTTTGAGACGGAGGTTTCCCAATCGGCCAGTGCAAATTCATAACGCGATGTACAAATCGGCAGTGCGATCGAATCGAATTTCCTGCTTTTGTTTACAGCGTTTTCGGTTTCGGGAATTTTTATCGGTATTTGGATGAATAACTATATCGACGGCAAGAAACTCAAAAAGGGATTTGGGTGGTTTGTGCTTGCCATGGGAATTTATATGATCGTAAAGGAAACGATTCTTGCTTAACACTATGAAAGAAACTTTAATTATTATGGGGATCATCGGCGCGTGGCTTCTTTTGCAGCTCGTGATCTTACCCAAACTTGGAATCGGCACCTGAATGCGCGGTGCGTGTGACGTCGGGTCTCGACGTGATGAAAATATCGATACGGACGATTTGCGATAGCGCCCTTCGCGTAAACCTTTGCGCACTTTGCGGTTAGAAAACCTTTTACCTCAGAGCTCGCCAAGAAAGAATCGCAAAGGACGCCAAGCGAATAAACATTTAATGAAGGAATTCCCGCAAAAAAAAATTCTTTATAAGATTCTCGGATGGGTTGGTTATCTCGCGATACTTGGGTTAATTCTCTACCTTTTTGCGCCTCCATCTTGGTTTCAGTTTGGCGTAACATCGGCCGAAGATAGAAAACTGATCACTTCGTTTAAATTAAAAACGTACGAGGGTAACACCGATTGGAATTTCGCCGACAAGCGCGGAAAAGTTTTGCTTGTAAACTATTGGGCGACATGGTGTGGACCATGTCGCTTTGAAACTCCCGGACTCGTCAATATTTCTAATGAATTCAATGACCGCGATTTTGAGATCGTCGGTGTTACCGTTGACGATAATCTCCAAGCCGTGCCTTCGTTTATCGAAAGCTATGGTGTTACCTATCCAATTCTTCTTCCCGGAAACGATCCCAATCTCGACGGAAGCGGAATGAAACTCCCGACCACGTTTCTCTACGACAAAAAGGGAAGACTCGCCAAAAAATATACCGGAATTGTGCTAGAGATGACACTTCGCTCCGATATTGAAGATCTGTTAAGCGAATAGATTTGCAGCTATCGCGAGCTCTTTTAACTCTCGAAAAACCCAAACGCAGGAGAAATTATGGCAAACGAAGGCTATCACGAACCAATAAATGAACTATCGGCCGAAACGCGGGATATGCATAGGGCGATTACCTCGTTGATGGAAGAATTAGAAGCGGTCGATTGGTATAACCAGCGAGTAGAAGCATGTAAAGATGACGAGCTCAGGAAAATACTTGAACACAACCGCGATGAAGAAAAAGAGCACGCGGCGATGGTGCTCGAGTGGATTCGCCGCCGCGATCCAGTTTTAAACAGCGAACTCAAAGATTATCTTTTCACAAATGAATCGATTACTGGGAAAGAAAGCGAAGGCTAAAACCGGGAATTTGCCCATGAATTGAGCGGATCGGCACGAAATGGAAGAAATGTTTTGGGATTTCGAATCTAAGTAAACCAAACATCTTCAAAACACATCGTGATCTTCTTTTCATTCGCGTAATTTGCGGGCAATCTTTGCTTCTTATCGGATTTAACCCTCAAGGTAATTCCCGTATAATCTCCCTATGAGCAAATTCAGACGGATAAACCTGATGGTTTTAGATAGCGCCGGTATAGGCGAAATGCCTGACGCAGCAGAATGGGGCGACGCGGGATCGGACACGCTTGGAAATGTGATCGATCTCCGCCCGATCAGTCTGCCGAATTTGCAAAAGCTTGGGCTCGCGAATATCAGACCTTTTAAGAATCTCGCGCCGAGCAAAGATCCAATCGGTGGATACGGCAAATGTACGCTCAAATCAAACGGCAAAGACACGACAACCGGGCATTGGGAAATGGCCGGGATAATACTAGAAAAGGCTTTTCCAACGTATCCAAACGGCTTCCCCGATGAAGTAATTTCAGAATTTATTCAAAAAGCGAATGTCCCCGGCGTGCTTGGCAATATCCCGGCGTCCGGCACAGAGATCATCAAAGATCTGGGCGAACAGCACGTCAAAACGGGCAAACCGATCGTTTATACTTCCGCCGATTCTGTTTTTCAGATCGCTGCCCATGAGAGCGTTATTCCAATTGCAAGGCAATATGAGATTTGCGGGATCGCCCGCGAACTGCTCGACGGCAAACACAGAGTTGGAAGAGTAATCGCGCGTCCATTCATCGGCGAATCATCCGAGACCTTCACACGCACCGAAAACCGGCACGATTACGCCGTTCCTCCGCCGAATGACAACTTGCTTCCTTTGCTCGCAAAAAAAGGTTTGGACGTCGTCGCCATTGGAAAGATTGCCTCGATCTATGATTCTCTTGGTGTAACTCAAGACCTTGCGGCAAAAAACAACGATCAGGCAATCGACCAAACCATCAACGCTCTAAACGACAACACACGAGGTCTAATTTTCTCAAACCTCGTAGATTTCGATATGCTCTACGGGCACCGACGCAACGCCGAAGGCTACGCCACCGCCCTCGAACATTTCGACAATCGCCTCCCGGAAATCATGGACGTAATGCGCGACGACGACCTCCTAATAATCACCGCCGACCACGGCAACGACCCAACCTACATAGGCACCGACCATACCCGCGAATACTGCGTTTTGCTTACTTACACCAAATCAAACGAAAACGGAAAAAACCTTGGAACACGCCAAAGTCTCTCTGACACTGGCCAAACGATCGCCGAAAACTTCGGTATTGAAATAGCGGATGGCGTGAGTTTTTTAAAGAAAATCTGATAAACACGTTCAGAGTTCAAACTTTAGCGCCGTGATTTTGACACACGCCAAAAACTATTGCATTGGAGTATCGGGAACCTTATAAAAGAACCTTGTATTTGTCTCGGAAGATTTTACGGAGTCCTGCCAAGATAATCAGGGAGCAATTGGGGTCCGTAAGATTGCGTTGCCCAAACCTGTTACATAAAGAGTCTTAAGGTCTTGCGACCAGAACATTCCGGTCAATGCGCCCGGGAGCGGATTCCATAGATCGGGAGAGATAAGTTCCAGCGCGGGTTTACCGAGATGGGTTCTTTTTGTCCATTCGTCCTGGTTTATGGCATTGGTTTCGGATGGGGCTGAAAATACGGTGTGAAGGCTGCGGCATTTTGCGTCAACGGCGAAAATTTTGTTAGCTGCAGGTGAAGCGATGTAGAGATTGCCTTTCGCGTCAAAAGCCAAATTGTCCGGGGTCAAAACGTATTGGTAGGTTTCCCGTTTAGTAAGCGAATTCTTTTGAGCATCTATTTCGAAACGCAGCACTCTATCCATCATTGTTTCGGCGACGTATATATATTTTTCAGCTTTATCGAGAGCGATTCCATTGGCAAAATATATCCCGCCTGCTGCTTTGACCGCTGGTCCCAAGACATTATCACCCCAACTTTTTATATAAAAAACTGCACCTGAATCAACCGGATTATTAATTGTCGTCCACATTTCCGCCGCATTCGAATTTTCTGCCGATTGTGTGAACCAAATGGTGCCCTTACTATCGCGGATAACGCTGTTTATACCGTATTGATGGTCGTAAATCATTTTTACGAGTTCGGTTTTCGTATCGATCCTGTAAATCTTGCCTGTGTAAACTTCGGCAAGCAGCAAATGTCTACCATCGGATTCCAGAAAGATGCCGTTTGGACCTGCAGTAGAATTTGGCGGATCATTGGCCCACCCCGCTTCTTTAAACTTTCCAAAGCTGCGATGAGTGCCGTCTTTTTCGATGATGCGCA
>JBGTGX010000102.1:0-23716 GCA_041746475.1 Pyrinomonadaceae bacterium
ACAGCCTTCAACGCTTCTTCAAAATCAAACTTCTCTGTCATATCAATTCTCCTTCCTTCATTATAGGTTATTGAATTGACACAGAATTTCTAACGCTCCCTAAATTATTTTGGCTCATATTCATAATGCTCAGCATTCTTGTAAGTTTCATTTTGCCTTTTCTCTGCGCAAAACTGGCAGCGATCCCTATTTTTATATTGAGTTGGTGGATTGTTTATAAAAGTGAATGGTTTGGATAAGATTGGCAATCCGCGGACGGACGAGAAAATTTCTTTTGCACCGCGGCATTTTCGCTCGTTCGTCTTTTGAACAACCGCGGCGAGTTTTTGTTTCGCCCCGGAGTTTGCAACTAATTGAAAAACATTTGCCCGCGGTCTAGATAAGATCGAGCATCGATTTCACATATTTCGCAGCCGGCGACCCAAAAGAAAGCATCTTGTCATGCATCACCTTCGGGTTCTTATTCCCATTCTTGCTTATAAAAGCTCTTGCGACATCATGTACTTCGACGCTCCCAACGAAGTAGGTCGAAAGCTGCGTCGAGGTAAGATTCGCTCGTTTCCACTTTCCTGCAGCTTCGCCTTCTTCCTGAAATCCTTCTTTCATCATAAAATCAATGGCTTCTTGCTCGGTCATCCCTGCGGTGTGGATCTTTTGGTCGATGATCGCATTGATAATAACGCGGAGTTTCATTTTGAGCTGCTGCATTTCAACCTCGGGGCCGCCATAACCATTTGTCGCCATTAATTGTTCCGCATATACCGCCCAACCTTCCGTAAATGTTCCGCTAGAATAGATTGCACGAATTTTTGTCGGAGCTTTAAATTTGTTCGAATGCATTATTTGCAGATAGTGTCCCGGCATTGCCTCATGAACCGTTAAATTCTGAACCATATAATCATTATATTCTTTGTAGAAAGATTCGCGGCGCTTCTCATCCCAATCCTCTGGTGTCGGCGAGATCGCATAAAATGTTTCGTTCTTTTCTTCAAAGGGCCCTGCAGAATCGAAATAGGCCACCGCTGTTCCGCGAGCGAATTCCGGCATTTCGATTACTTCAATAGGCTCCTCAGGAACCGTAACCAAGTTTTTCTCGCGCACAAAGTCGGTTGTTTCCACCACAGCCTCCTGAGCAAGATTAACTATCGTCTCATTATCGGGCCGCTTTTCAGCCAGCTTGTCCAGCACAACTTTGCAGACGAATTTATTATCGCCAAGCTTTTTGACATCCATATCCGCCGGAAAATATTTCTTGTAAAGAGGAAGCGCGATCTTGTACATCCGATCCTGCGTCGCCGTCAGGTCTTTCTCCGCGCGCTGCAAGATCTCTTCCTTTGACAAGTCTGAATCAAGCGAAAAACGGAGCTTTTTGCGATACTTTTCATCCCCGAGTCGAAAATCGCCTTTTGAGCGCGGCAGCAAATCATCTTTCAGCCATTTGCCATATTCTTCTAGCGCTGCGACCATTTCTTTCTGGACTGGCTCGAATTCCTCTGTCATTTTAGCTTCATCGACAAATTTTTGCAGGTCGCCGTTGATCAAACTAATTACCCCCGCATTCTGATTAATTGCAGTCTCCGTATGGATCTTTGGCGGATTCTTAAGGTTCTTTTTCGCGGCCTCAAGTATGTCCGGAATATTCTCGAGTCTGGCTTTTGCGTTCGTGAGTCGCTCTTCAAGAGGCGCGAAATCCCGCGAGATCAAGCTATAAATCGCGCCGCCGGGATTATAGGTCAGCGGGTTCCATTCATATTCCTTCAGTGTCTCAGCCGCAAAAATTGCGGATTCAATATTGTGTTTCATTATCCGATAATCGATATGGTTGACTTTCCCAAGTTTATCGGCAGGAATTTTTTCAAGTTCTGTCAGGTATCGTTTATAAAACCCAATCGATTTCCTAACACCTTCAACGCTGTAATCATTGAGTTTCGCGTCAAATTTGTGTTCACCTAAAACGGTCGCCCATTCGGGTTTGATCTCGAGGAGTTCGTCGATAAAGGTGTTTGCTATCCCTTCAAACTTCTTGTCGGTTTCCTCGGTCGTCACGTTGGCTTCCTCTGTCGCCTTCTTTGTAGCTTCTTTCGTTTGATTTGACGAAGTGCAGGCCGCGGCAAACATCAGCAACGACCCGCCGAATATAGTTATAAATTTCACGAACATAACAAATCCTCTGAACTCTTTATTTAGAAGTATTATGAATCGAATTTTTATTTAAGTCTATTCGATGTAGATCGGAGGACTTTCTTCCTTAATGGCATTTAAAAGGTTGTTGCATATGACAAAGATCCGTTTGCGAGTAGCGCCGGTCCAATATATTCTATTTTAAAAACCACATGAAAATTTAGGAGCACAATATGTCTTTTAATCGTCGTTCGTTTCTTTTCGCGGGTCTAATAGGCATCGCAGTTTTTTGCGTGAATTCGAGTATTTTTGGGCAAAACATGGAAAGTAAAAACACATTCGAGATCGAAGAAATGACGGTAACGGAAATGCAGGATGCTATGAAATCGGGCAAAGTTACTTCGCGGCAGCTCGTTGAGAAGTATCTCGAAAGAATCAAGCAAATTGATCCAAAACTGAATTCGATCCTCGAACTAAACCCCAATGCGCTTTCGATTGCCGATAAGATGGACAGAGAAAGAAAAACCGGCAAACTGCGCTCGATGATGCACGGGATTCCGGTCGTGATAAAGGACAACATTGACACCGCCGACAAAATGAAAACTACTGCCGGTAGCCTTGCTTTGGTCGATGCGCCAACACCAAAGCAAGACGCCTTTGTGGTTAGACAGTTGCGCGAAGCCGGCGCGGTATTGATCGGCAAAACCAACTTAAGCGAATGGGCGAATTTTCGTTCGGAAAATTCCTCGAGCGGCTGGTCCGGACGCGGCGGACAAACGCGAAATCCATACATTCTTGACCGAAGCCCATGTGGATCTTCATCGGGCTCGGGCGTTGCCGTATCCGCAAATTTGGCTGCTGTTGCCGTCGGAACCGAAACGGATGGTTCGGTTGTTTGTCCTGCCTCGATCAATGGAATCGTTGGAATCAAACCGACGCTCGGTTTGGTATCGAGAAGCGGAATAATTCCGATCGCACATTCGCAAGATACAGCCGGACCGATGGCTCGAACGGTTACGGATGCAGCAATTTTGTTGAACGCGATGGTTGGAACCGACAGCAAAGATTCAATAACTTCGCAGGCCAAAACCAAAGGCGAAAAGGATTACACAGAATTTTTGGACAAAAACGGCTTGCGCGGCGTTCGCATCGGCGTCGTTCGGCAGTATTTTGGAAAAAATCCGGGTCTTGACAGTTTAATGGAAGAAAATATAAAGCTCCTTAAGAAAAATGGAGCGGAAATTATCGATGTCAATTTCCCCGATTTTCGCGCCTATGGAGATGATGAGTTTGAGGTCTTGCTATATGAATTCAAGGCTGACCTAAACCGATATCTAGCGGAGCGAGGCGGACAGTATAAATCGCTTGCAGATTTGATCAAGTTTAACAACCAAAACGCTGCTAAAGAAATGCCTTATTTCAAGCAGGAGATCTTCGAGAAAGCGCAAGAAAAGAAGGATTTAGATGATCGAATTTATAAACTCGCGTTGCTCCAAAGCAAAGTATTAACCCAAGAAAAGGGCATCGACATGGTGATGGACAAAGACAAGCTTGACGCGTTGCTTGCACCGTCAAATTCCCAGTCGTGGCTGATCGATCTGATTATGGGCGATAGCCCGACTAATTACGTTGGAAGTTCGAGTCTTGCGGCGGTTTCGGGTTACCCAAACATTACGGTGCCATCCGGCTTCTTAAACGAAATGCCTATCGGAATGTCATTTTTTGGACGGGCATTTTCCGAGCCGACTTTGATAAAAATCGCATATTCGTGGGAGCAGGCGACGAAGGCAAGAAGAAAACCAAAATATTTGGAAACTTATAAATGATTTTAACCGCAAAGGTCGCTAAGGACGCAAATGTTTTATTTTGACTTTATTAAGCGAGAAATGCTTGAAAATGAATTTTTCGGCATTTCTCTCGTTTCTTAGTTGCTTTTGATATTTATTTCCCCTTAGCGTCCTTCGCGACCTTTGCGGTAAATAATCTTACTCAAAAATGCCTTCGCCCAAAAAATTCTTGCGTAGATACTTGATCGTATCATTCAACGTTTCTTGTGGATCACGGGGTTGAAAACCCAATTCTTCCTTTGCTTTCGACGAATTAAAGTACCAGAACAATTCGGCTTGCTCGACTTCTTTTGCTTCAAATGGCGGAGTTTTGTCCCAATTCTTAAACAACGAGCCGATCATATTTGCCGCCGGAATTGAAAGCGCTTTCGGAACTCTAAGCATCGGGGCAGAAACTCCGGACAATCTTTCGAGTCGGCCGAAAAATTCGGCAAACTTCATATTTTCCGAACCGATCAAGTATTTTTCCTGATGTCTTCCATTTTCAAGCGCGTTGATGAATGCCGCCGCCGCATCTCTCGCATCAACAAAATTCAAACCGCCCGAAGGTGTAAAAGGAATTTTGCGTGCGAGAAAATCCAAAATGGGTTTGGTCGAGCTGAGACGCTCATCGCCCGTTCCTAAAAGCAGAGATGGATTTAAGATAACAAGTTTTAATCCCTTGCCGTCAAAATTCTCGAGCGCGGTCTTTTCCTGATAAAACTTCGACGCATAATAAGCAAAACGTGAGATTAGATCCATCGGCGGAGGATAAGTTTCATCAAATATCTCTTTATCCTTCGAAACCGCAATCGTCCCGCTCGATGACGCGAGAATGAAGGTCTTAATGCCAACTTCAGCCGCCGCTTCGCACAGAATCCGCGTCCCTTGAACGTGAATTTTGTTCATCTGCACTGCATGATCATTATCTCTGGAAACCTTCCCCGCCAAATGATAAACGGACGAAACTCCTTTGACCGCTTCCGCCACGTCTTTGGTATTTGTAACCGAACCTTCAAATGCGTGGGCGCCTTCATCCTGCATCCAAACAGGAACGCTCGAAGCCATCACGCGAAGATTTTTCTCTCCCGCATCAAGAAATTGTTTCACAATATGCGTTCCGAGAAATCCAGTCCCGCCTGTGATCAGGATCTTGTTATTTGTTTTCGCTAGCGCTTTTGATTTTTTTGCCATAAGAGATTTAACCGCAAAGGTCGCTAAGGTTTTTATAAATTGTTCACTATACGCCTTAAACCGTTGATTAGTCTTGGGACGTTGAAGTTGATTAATATGCCGAGTCTCTTGTCGCTCAATTTTAGATAAGAAAGAACCTGGGAATTGTGCACCGGGAGAATTCTCTCGACTGCTTTCAATTCAACTATCAATTCATTTTCGATGAAGATGTCTAATCTATAACCCGCGTCAATAATATTTCCGTCATAATTTATTGGTAGCACCACTTGAGACTTCGCATTCAATCCATTTTTCTTTATTTCATAAATCAAACACGCTTCAGACGCACTCTCGAACATTCCCGGTCCCAAGGCGGTATGGACTCAGTAAGAACAATCCAAAGTAAGTTTTTCTATTCTTTCTAATTCTTGTCTTTCCATTTTTGCTTTTACCGTAAAGGTCGCTAAGGACGCAAAGGCTTCTTAAAATTAATTTTTAAGCAATAGTTTTCAAATGTTTATCTACCTTTAAGTTTATTTCCATCATCAACATTCATAAAATTCTTACCTTCGCGTCCTGAGAGACCTTTGCGATTAATCTTCTTCTCACTACTCATCAATTATAGGCTCCTTCTTCTTCGTTTTCCTTTTCTCAGCCTTCCACTTCTTCCTTAACGCTTTGACGTCAAATTTGTCTTTCTTCCCATCCCGCATATTTTCTACTTCGTGTTGTACTCTTGCGGCAACCAAACGATATGCCTCAGTATTTGGCACGCCTTTGGTCATTTCGAATAGTTCGTCGTATTCGAGGAACCTTCCAACCTTTGCACCGATCTTTGAGCCGACCTTTTCTACCTTTGGAACCGTCGTGCCTTTTGGGAAGGCTTCGAAAGTTCCCCATAAATATAGCGGTAGGATCCCGATTTTGTTGTTGAGCGCGAGGTAGCCGATGACGGGTTTGAATTCTTCCATTTCCCCCGTCAGGCTTCGCGTACCTTCGGGAAAGATCAGGCAGTTGTAGCCCTCATTCAGGATTTGTGTTACGTGGCGGAGCGATGTACGGAGGCTGCCAGAACGCTCTATCGGCACTAGCGAGGTGAAATTGTTCATATACGCCCGTTTGTATTTTGTGTCGAACCAATAATCCGCCGCCGCGACCGCCACGGTTTGGTCTGCAGCATCTTGCCCAAGTGCAAATTTGAGCAAGCCCATATCGAGGTGCGAGGCGTGGTTTGATGAAACGATAAAATTCGTATGCGGCGGCACATTCGAACGCCCTTCGATGTTGGTTTCTAGAATGTTTTCGTAGAGTGTTTTTTGGGCAAAAGTTACAACCCTATTTCCCACGAGTTTGACGAGCGAAGGTATATAAAGCTCCTCCGCATTGTCGTCTTCGGTTTTCGGTTCGTCAGCGATTTTCTTCGATTTATCAACTCTTTTAACGACCGCCAAAACTTCGCGGACGGTTTGCGCTTCGTTGAGTTCGTCTGGCGAAAGCACACGTCCGCCGCCGTCTTCGATCGCTCCCTGCAGTTCGACAAACATCAAAGAATCAAAGCCCAGATCCGTAAGGCGCGAATCGGATGCGACTTCCGCAAGCGGCTGATTTGAAACACTGGCGATGATCTTGCGAATCCACAAAATATTGTCATCGTCTTTTGATTCGACCGCCTTGTTAGTCTTATTTTTCTGCCGCTTTTCCAGAGTCTCGATCACTTCGACAACTTCAGGACGTTTTACCTTTCGCGTCGCCGTTCGAGGTAATTCAAAAGGTGTCAAATGCAATACCTGCACACGTTTAAAGAATGGCAAAGTCGCTGAAACTTCGCGGAAATGTTTCTCGATGAGTTTGTTTGTTTCGGCACGAGTCAATGAAATATCCTTTTCATAATCGGGCACAACGAGCGACGCAATTTTCTCGCCGCCGCCTTCGTCCTGCAAACCGACGACCGATAATTCTTTGATGAAATCGGATTTCCCATAAAGCTCTTCGATCTCGTCCGGGTAAATATTTTTGCCATTTGAATCAATAATTACGTCCTTCGAACGCCCAACGATATACAAATTCCCATCTTCGTCGAGTTTGCCAAGGTCGCCCGTTTTGAGCCAGCGGTCTTCGTCAATTGCTTCGTCGGTCGCATCGTCGTTTTTGTAATACCCGAGCATTATGTTTTGCCCGCGTGCGAGCACTTCGCCGACCCCTTTTTCGTCCGGGTTCGAAATCATTACCTCAACGCCCGGAAGCGGCTTTCCGACACTTCCTTTTATCAATTCATTTTGTGGTCTTGTAACTGTCAGCACAGGTGAAGATTCAGTCAATCCGTAACCTTCGAGAACATTAAATCCGAGTCCGTGCAAATCTTTTTGGACTTTTCCGCTCAGAGCCGAACCTCCCGAAATCAGGTAACGCATACGTCCGCCCATTCCTTCATGGATCGGGAAAAAGATGACGGGACCGAGATTAAACGGTGTGTTGTCGCGTAACCAGGCGTTGAAATCAATGATGTTATCGGCGAAGTCCGCAAACCAATCGCCGCGATCTCTGAGCCGAGTTTTAATGCGTCGGTGGAGCATTTCCCAAAGTGCCGGGACGCCGACCATTCCGGTTACGTGTCCATTTTCGATGGCTCGTGCGAGTTCGTCGCTTGATAATTCTTCAAGATACCGAATTTGCGTGCCGTTAGTGAAAGGTGTGAGAAAACCGGCCGAAAATTCAAATGTATGGTGCATCGGTAGTACGGATAAAATGCCGTCTTCGACCGTCATTTCCAAAACGCTTGAGAGCATCGAAACCATCGAAGTAAAATTTTTGTGCGAAAGCATCACGGCTTTCGGCGTTCCCGTGGTTCCCGACGTAAAGATCAAGGAAGCGGGCGAAGTTGCGACGATTCGATTCGGCAATAACCCATTTCGTTTTGCTTCTTCGGTTTCGACAGGCATTTCAAAAACATCTTCAAATGTGAAAATTTCAACCGTTAATTTTTCTTTTTTGAATCTATCTTTTAATTCTGGATTGTCTACCAACAATTTCGGACTGATAATAATCGCCGCAGCCTCTCCAGCCTTTGCAAAACTGATGATCTCGTCAACCGAACTTGCGGGATCGATTGGAATTGCGGTTGCACCAGCTTTGATAATTCCGAAATACGTCAAACCCCATTCGGGCATATTGTGCGAAAACAAGATCACGCGATCATCCGGCTGAATTCCCTTGCGAGCAAGAAATCCTGCGGCACGCAAGGCCAATTCACGGACGTCTTCATAAGTGTACTGCTCCATTTTGCCGTTTCGCTCGATCTTCATTGATACACGGGTTGGAAAACGCTTCGTAGCCGTGTCAAACAAATCCGCCAAATCTTTATATGTATAATCCCGGCGCTCGACGGCTTTCAAATCTTCTTCGAGTTGTGGCAAAACCCATTTTCTGAGTCCCGGAAAATGTATGTTCAGCCAATAATCATACCAATCGAGTTTTTCGGGATACCACGGCAGCAAATCTCTCTCGCCTTTTTTCACCCTCGACATCAATTCCCGCACATTGTCCGAGCGATAACTGTATTCGTTATCGACCATAAACGGCTTAAACATCGCAAAAGCATCCATCGTTTCCCGCGTCGTCCGTTCAAACTCGTCAATCCCCTTTTTCACGTCCGTTACGATATCGTTTATTCGTCCGCCGCCCCATTCCGGCGTTACTTTATCGAGCATTGAATTCGCCGTTTTCGCCAAACGGTTGAACATTGGCGTAGATGTCCGCTCATAAGCCTTCTGCGTTGCGGGCGAAGTCCCGACCATTTTGTGAAAGCGATTTACGAGTGAATTCCCCGTTTCCTTGTCGTTAAAATGTTGACGTTTATAAAGTCCGACCAATCCCGTGATCCGTTTCATGTCATTGGGATTTGAATCTCCGGTCGAGGCTTGATAAACAAGCGGCGGTTCATCATCGACCATCGCTTCCATTGCCGCTCCGAGCATCGCTCCGGCGACCATATCAACCGGAACAATATCAAGAACAAGTTTTTCATTTACGGGAATCACAGGCTGACCGCGAAGTGCGATCAAAATAAGCGGAGCGGTCGTTGTAAAACCTTCGTTCCAACCGGGAAACGGATAAGACACTGATGATTCCACAATCGAAGGACGCACGAGGCTTTTTACAATATCGTCCTGCTGTGCAACGATCTGCTCGGCAAGCGATTTTGAATATGTATAAATATTTGTCCAACCCCAATAACTAGCCCGTTCCTCGCCAAGTTCGGTCGTGCGTTCTCGAATCCACATCTTGCGTTCGCGAAAGATCGCCGATTTTATTGCCTGTTCATCGTCCAGATCACGTCCTTCTTCCATCAGACGATCTCTCGCAAGCTCTCGGAATTTTGCGATATTTACTGCATCATCGGCTTCCTGCCTCGCTTGTTCGGAGATCCTCGCACAATCTTCGATCTCCTGATTTACATCGAAAGTCGTCCCGACGAGTTCGTCTTTTCCCGGAAAATAGCCGACAACCGACTCATTTTCCCAGATTGAACCGCTCCGCTCACCGGCTACAAAACAGGTCGAAACATGCACAAGACAAGGGCGCTTCATCATCCTTGCGAGTTTTATGACATTATTCGTTCCAGTCACATTTGTCCGAAGAGCCGATTCAAGTGGCGGATTAAACGTAACATTTCCCGCCGAGTTTATAATCACATCGCAATCCGACATTATTTTCCTGGCATAATTTTCTTCCATCCCAAGAAAGTCCGCCGAAACATCGCCATTTACGGGAACGACCTTCTCACGGATAAATTCCTCAAACCCATCGCCGAATTTCTCGCGTATCGGATCAAACGTCGGCGACGGCACAACGGAATGCCAAAAACGGTTCAGCGTCTCCTCTTCATTCCTCGCACGCACGATCGCATAAACCTTCCCCACATCGGGAAAATTATGCAGCAGCATCGAAAGCGTAACTTTGCCCACAAAGCCCGTGCCGCCAATGAAAAAGATATTTTTATTTTTATATATTTCGGTTGGTGATAATTTCATTATTAAAATCAGAAAAATTTCATTTATTGGCCATGGAAAAGGCGGTATATTTGTAGCCCACGGTGCAAACCGTGTGGATGCGATCCATAAACATCTGAGCCATTGAAAATGGCGGCATACAAATCTTGCTTTTCCTTTAACCACGTCCGTTTACGGCGTGGTAGTTATTGCTCAAATTCTTCGAGGGCCTTTTAACGTCCTTTTGGTTTCGGCTTTAGCCCCATTGGATCAAAGGCTAAAGCTATTTGAATAAGGACGTTAAAACGCCCTCATCAGATTTTGTTTTCTTGCCCACGCCGTAAACGACGTGGTTAAAGGAGATTTTTCATTGATTCCCATCTAATTCAAAAACTTCGTATCCATTGTCATTTGATCGCAACATAAATCGGGAACCAATTTGACGTAGATGAACGGGAATATCTCTTGTTGGTCTATCCCAATCAATTCCAAAATTTGCCATACCAATTCCCTTTGTTCGTTCAAGAAACACCTTTGTAAATCCGTCAATCAAATGGAATAAAACCTTTACTGTTTCTTCAATTACTCTTCCCATTTGATTTTCTCGCTAATCCGTAACCTCACACAACCCAATAACAGGTTGATGCAGCATTGTGATCTCCGCATTTCTGCCCATATAACTTCTTGCCATAGCGATCGCTTCCGTAAGATTATCCGCACGTTCCCAGCCTAAAATATCGGGGACGTGGGCGTTTTCTGCTCCGGCGGCGATTACTTTCCCGACATGTTGGCGGCCGTTTTCGCCCCAATACCACATAAAGAATGGGTGTGCCGGGTGATAGGCGTTGCCGCGGCGATACATCTCGATGTACGCAGGATTTTCGGCAAACTCGCGTTCGTATTTTTCTCGTAGGTAGAAAGCATCCCGCGATTCGGGCAATAAGCGATGGAAAAATTCAATGTAACTAGGATGAAAATCGTGGTCAAACTCATCAAAGCACGGATGCGTGATAATCATTACACCGTCCTTTTTCAAAAGCGGCTTGTTCTTATACATGTTGAAGTGATAACCGAGTGCCATAACCTGCACGAGCAGGGGGTTGAGTGCCGAATAAACGTTATACGGCGAGATATCGGGAATACCTGAGATCAATATGTCGCACTGTCCTTTTACGGGGACGATATATTGCTGATAATTTTTCTCAAGAATCTTTTCGTGAACCTTTTCAGTTTCGCCTGCAAAACACGCTATCACATCATATTGTGCGGGAATTGCGTGCAAGAGTTTTCGTCTGGCTTTGCGCGGCAATTTCGAAAATGTGCGTTTCATCGCCTCCCATTTCATACGGTCGGAAAATTCGAACTCATCTTCGTTTTTGGTCAAAATGTCATAACCGTCATCAAACATTTTATTATTCAATGCGGTTTCGATGTGAAAAACATTTAAGTTTTCATCAACCAATTTTCCTAAGCGATGTACTTTATGATTGAGTTCGGAATCGGGGGGATACATATAAGAATCCGAATCAATGATCGTCTGTGGTTCGTGGTGAGCCCGCAAAGATTCATAATCGCATAATCCGACGGCAACAGATTTATGTCCGCCATCCATCGGCACAAGATTTATGTTCAGATAGATCAGCAGATCAGATTCCATACAGCGGCGGTTTATCCTTAGAGGCTCGTTGTGCGGCGTGTGTCCGACGGTTACTAAACCTTCGTCATCTTCCGCATCGTGGTTGTAAAAACGGTCCGGGTAAAACGCTTTATGAATTGTGCTTCCGACCATCCGTTTCATTTCCCACTCGGTCATTTTTCGGTGCAGCGAATTGGCGACGATCAGATGAATATCGTCCACACCGTTGGCATAACACATATCCAAAACGACCTCGAGCATCGTCTGCCGTACGTCGGGAGTAGCCATCGGCGGAAGCGGCAGCGAAATATCGTCCATCGCAATCGTCACCTTCAATCCCGGCTCAAGCTGTGCGTAAAGCGGTTTTGCATCGATCGGATTGTTCACCGCATAACGTATCGCCGCTTCCCGATTCGGTAAGCCCTTGATCGGCGGATTCGGATAAATCACCCGCGTGCCGATAGGAATATCTTCCAATATAAAATCCTCGCCAAACGGCATGATCCTCGGAGCCGAGTCGCGGTCAATATAAATAACTGATTCGTGTGTTTTTCGTCTTAGCTGTAATGCCATAATTTATTTTCTAATCTTCCCTAGCGGAACAAGGTCAGCGTTCTCTTCATCGATAAATACTTTAGCTGGAATTTCTTTCAACTCTGTTTCATTTTGATTAACCAATGCGTGATCAAAAGCGTCAATTAATTAGGCATGCCAAAGAGGCTCATTTCGAAGTCATGCCTGCTGCATTTTCTCCAGTTAATTCGATCCGGTTTTTTCTACTTTTTTCCCGTAATTCTCATCAATCGATTTAATCGCCATCAAAATAGTTTCAACCGCGTTCACATGAAATTTCGGTTGAATATTCTCAAAATCATCAGTCGGTTTGTGGTAATCCTTGTGATCCTCAACGCCGAAATATATGAAAGGGATATTCTTGCGGTGAAAAGCACCGTGGTCGGATTGGAAAGTCCAATCGTCGCGTCCTAATTTCGGGTCGTCATGTCCGAGTAACAATTTCACTGGTGCATTATTTTGAACTGCCTCGATATATGGTTTCAAATTCGGATAATGAAATGTTCCTGCGGCATAAAGTTCGCCTTTGTCGTTGCGCGAAACCATATCAAGATTGATATTTAGCAAAATATCTGTCTGACCGACTGGTAGATTTTCGACGAAATATCTCGCGCCTTGCAGACCTTTTTCTTCGGCATCAAAGGCAGCGAATATGATCGAGTGTTGTGGCTTTTTATTGTCGAAATATTTCGCGATCGCGAAGAGAGCCGCCGTTCCCGAGGCATTGTCGTCCGCACCGTTGTAAATCTCACCGTTTCTTACGCCAACATGATCATAGTGCGCACTGATGACAATATATTTGTCCGGTGCCGCTTTTCCCTTGATGTAGCCAACTAAATTTGCGCCGCTGTATTTCTCGCCGGTTCGGTCGGAGAAAGAAAATGGTTGAACGTAGTTTTCGCTGAAAGGAATTATGCCCGATTTCTCAAACCGTTGACGAACGTATTTACGGGCGAACGCATTTTCAGCAGTCCCTGTTTCCCGACCTTTTAGTTCGTCCGATGAAAGATATTTTACGTCTTCGATAAGTGCGACAGCATCGATTGTTTTGGACTTCCGAAGATCATTTTTATCGACATCTTTCCTCTGCGCATCGAAGGAGGCCGAAAAGACAATCAATGCAAAAAGGGCAACCGTCACACACTTAATATTTATTGCTTTCATATCATGTTTAAGTTAAATCAAGGATCGCCCAGTCATGCTGCAATGCAGTTTGCTTAAGACGAAAATCCGGGCTGATTGCTACGGGATGCCCAACGATCGAAAGCATCGGAAGGTCTGAAATGCTGTCGGAATAAGCAAAAGATTTGCTTAGATTGATCTCGTTTTCTTCCGCGTATTGGCGAATCCATGTTGCTTTGGTCGCGGACGCCATCACCGGCGGCAATAAGCGACCCGTAGCAATGCCATTTACAAATTCCAGACGGTTTGCGGCAAAAACTTCAATTCCCAGATAACTCGCGAGCGGAGCAACGCTAAAATCCAGGGCACCGGTGATAACTACCTGCAAATGGCCGAGTTTCTTTGACTTCTCGATCAAATCAGGTGTCCCGGGAAAAATAGCGGGTTTCAAGACGTTCTCGAAAAGTTCTTCTGAGAAATAGCGAAGTCGATCTTCTGATTCGCCTTTGTAGCTTTTGAAGAAAAACTCGTTAAATACGTTACGTGAATATAGATCCGTAATTCCAAACATCGGAAGCTTTGCTATGGTGCTTATGCTTTTTTTTACGGTAGAAAACAAACCCTCTTGGCGACGGGAATAAAACGCCAACGTATGCACGAGATTTGTGCTTACCAAAGTGCCTTCGAGGTCGTAGAATGATGCCGCTTGTGATTTCTTAGTCATTACGGATAGAATGAATCTTCAATTTATTTAGTAAGATAAAATATATCAGAGAAATCCTTCGTTGGTAACCCGAAAACTGTCGCATTCCGGGATTTTCCAAGAAGATTATCAAAAACCGGAGAAATAGTAATTACAATGTATTTACATATCGTAAAAATAACCCTCATATGTTATGCCTTGGTCTCAATTTCATGTTTTGGAGGTGGTTTGGAAGCCGTCGAGATGAAGAATCCGGCGGTAGTTGCCGATCCAACCGATTCGTTAAAAGAGGCAGATGAACTGTTTAAGGACCGTGGAGATCTGGAAAAGGCGCGTAAGGCCATTAACGTGCTACGAAAGGCACGCAATATCGAGAAAAGAAATTTCGAGGTCGAATGGAAATTTGCCCGATACAGCTATTATCTGGGAAGCCGCTTAAATATCGACGATGAAGAAAGCGAAAAGATATTAAAACCCGCACTCGAAGCCGCGAGAATTGCTTCACGAATGGAGCCCGACAAGCCGGATGGTCATTTTTGGTATGCGGCAATTCTTGGTGAGCAGTCGAGACGAAGTCCTGTAACGGTGGGGGTAATTTCAGTTAAGAAAATAAAGGAAACGATGAATAAAGTGATCGAGATCGACCCTGGCTACCAAGCGGCGAGTGCATACGACGGTCTTGGACAAGTCGAGCTCGCGACACGGGGCATAGCTGGAGGAAGCACGGAAAAGGCACTCGAATATTTTCATAAAGCCCTCGAATTAAATTCAAATAATTCATATATTCGGCTCCATTTGGGTCAGGCGTATTTAGTTTTAAACAAGGACGCAGAAGCAAAAAAACATTTGGAATATGTAGTGAATATGAAACCAAATCCGGATTTCGTTCCCGAATATGAAGAAACGAAAAAGGAAGCCGAAAAACTGCTCAAACAAAAATTCTAGAATTCTTACTCGCCTATGAAACGCGCAATTTTCCCCGGGTCTTTTGACCCTCTGACAATGGGTCACATGGACATCATCGAACGCAGTGTAGATCTCTTTGATGAAATGATCATTGCCGTGTTGAATAATCCGGACAAGAATCCGATGTTTTCCCCGGAAGAGCGCTGTTCGATGATCGAACGCGTTCTCGAAAACTTCGACTCGAAGGGATGTAAATTGATCGTCGAAAGCTTTCAAGGCTTGCTCGTGGATTATGCCAAAGAACGCGAGGGGGATGCCATCGTCAGAGGCATCCGTGCTGTCTCCGATTACGAATACGAACTGCGAATGGCGCTGATGAACCGCCGGCTCGAACCTGAAATTGAAACGGTATTTCTTATGGCAGCGGAGGAATACTCTTATGTTTCGTCGCATTTGGTAAAACAAGTCTTCACATTGGGCAGACGGGTTGAAGGGTTAGTACCCCCTCTTATTGAGGAAAAAATGCGTGAAAAGCTAAAGAAATGAGTGTGATAAGAGTTCATCACGTGCAAATAACAATTCCAGTCTGCGAAGAAGAAAAGGCGCGTGAATTTTACTGCGGAATTTTGGAACTAGACGAAATCGAAAAGCCCGAAGCACTCAGAAATCGGGGCGGATTTTGGTTAGAGGTTGGAGCCCTCCAAATCCATATCGGAACTGAAAATGACTTTGATCGAACCAGAACCAAAGCGCACCTTGCGTATTTAGTTGATGATTTAGACAAATGGCAAAAGAAATTGGAGAATAATGCGATCTCGATAAAAGATGGAATTTCAATCCCCGGCTACAAACGGTTTGAGTTTCGCGACCCATTTGGAAACCGCGTAGAATTTTTGCAAGAACATCAGTAGATATGAAGCCTCAAGATACCGCAACAAAAAAGAGCCCTTTTTCAAAAAATATTGAGAAGATGCAAGGATCTTCCACCCTCAAGGCGGCGCAAGCTGCAACGCGCTTGCGTGAAAAAGGTTTCGACGTTATCGATTTGTCGGTCGGCGAGCCGGATTTCGACACGCCTGAATTTATTAAACAGTATGCGTGGGAAGGTCTGCAAAAGGGTTTGACCAAATATACTCCGGCGTCCGGAATGAAAACATTTAAGGAAGCAATTGCCGATTTCTACCGAAAGGAATTTGGCGCAACGTTTTCTTCAAACGAAGTGGCGGCAGCCTGCGGCGGAAAACAAGCACTTTTTAATGCAATCGCAACATTGGTAAACCCCGAAGATGAGGTATTGATTCCAAAACCCTATTGGGTAACCTTTCCGGAGATCGTAAATTTTTGCGGTGGACGGAATGTCTATATCGAAACGGAAAACTCGGATTTTGTTTTAACAGCCGAACAGGTAAGAAATGCGATCACGGATAAAACGAAGCTGCTAATCATCAATTCCCCGAATAACCCGACGGGGCGCGTGATTCCGACGGACGAATTCTGCAAGATCATCGAAGTATGCGCTGAAAACGGGGTTTATGTGATTACGGATGAATGTTATTTGCTTTTCGTTTATCCTCCGGGAAGGGTTTTTTCTTCTGCGAGTTTGCCTGCGGAGTATCGAGAATTCGTCTGCGTTGCTGGTTCTTTTTCAAAAACTTACGCGATGACGGGTTGGCGGGCCGGATACACGATTACAAATGAAGCCTGGACACGGCAAATGGTTAAGCTCCAGAGTCACTCCGCAACCCACCCTACATCGTTTGTCCAATACGCCTGCGCTCGTGCGATGGAAAACCGAGAAGAATCGTTGAAAGCCGTAAATGAAATGCTCAAGGAATATAAAAGCCGCAGGGATTGGTTTATTCCTACTCTTCAAGGAATCGATGGTTTTAAAGTTGCAATGCCAGATGGTGCTTTTTATGCGTTTGTTGATGTGCGTGGTTTGCTGGGCGAACGGTTTCGAAGCTCCGCCGATTTCGCTGAAAAACTACTGAACGAATCTCACGTTGTTACGACCGATGGCGCGGGTTTCGGTGCGGATGGTTTTTTGCGACTTTCTTATGCGACGTCGATGAAGAATTTGAAAACGGCAATTGAAAAAATCTCTACCTTTCTTTTATCAAAATGATATCTCCTGCATCCTGTTGTTAAAGTTTAACCGGCAGCGACAGCATCTCCTGTTTGCTGATTTTATATCTTGAATTCTTATTGGAATCATACATTCTCTAGTTCTAGAGCTAGTTTCCCCTCCAGGAAAAGCAATCCAAGTCAGCTAAATTTTTTTTGACAAAATCGTTACTGATAGAATATCCTATTACGCACGAAAGTAGTCTAAACAACGCGTCTGGTAGGGCATTTGCCTTCCAGTTAGATAATGAAACGTAGGACTAAAACAATGAAAACAAAACATTCTTTATTTCTCGCAAAACACATTTTGTTTTTACTATGTTGCTTAGCAATGAGCACTAATATCGAAGCACAGATCTTGGGAAAATTAAAGGAAGCACTCGCCGGAAAAACAGGTCAACCTCCCGAAAAAAATACTGCCAAGAGTAAGAACGCCGCCGCAAAAAGAGCCTTTTTCACCGCCGATGTTTTAACAAAATCCTTCGACAAACAAAAACAAGCTCACACTACTAACTGTTTTGACGCCGAAGAAATTGCAATGCAAATGAATTGGACAGATCAAAAAACAGGTAAACCTCAGGAAGCGTACATTGACAGTGAAGGGTACTTTACGGCTTACAACGAAAGTAAGCGACAACATGAAAAGTCAAATCTGCTTAGCACCGGAATTTTGGGGATGATGGGACCCAATATGATGTTGTCAGTTTATAAACTGCCCGTGGCTCCCTATTGGGAAACGACGGAGAAACTGAGAAAACAAGGCATAAAATCGAGCGCATTTATGTATTTAGAATTTGCCTTTATTTACAAGCCGGACCATTTTAGAAACGGTAGTTACTCCGAAACCAAAACTAGTTGTCGAAGCGATTCAGGCTGTACAAAATTTGGCATTAATGAAAATGGTTACGACAATAGTTTTATTTTGTTTGACGGCCAAGATAGACTTGCGGAGATCAATATAAAAATAAAGGACAGCCCGCAATTCGGGTCCAATGAAGGTTTAATTGAGTATTTTTATGATCAGTCATGTGTAGTAAGTGTTCCGCCGGCGAAAGTAGTTAAAATGCCCGGTCAGGACATTTTCAATTAAGGGTCGTATCCAATGAAAGTGACTGTTACTTTTCTTCCAGTTCGTAGAGTTGAGCCCCGGCAGCCTCCTACATGTTTTCGAATTAACGCAGAAGATAGGTAACATCTTGCGGACGTTGGAAAGTTGAACCACCGCCTATTAAGCCTTCTTAAACGATTATTCTCCGCCCGTCATCAATAAACCAATATCTTCAACCGACGTTTCCTTTGGATCGACCTCGCCAACGATTTCTCCTTTGCGAAAAACCAATAAACGATCGGCTAAAGCAGTAACTTCCTCAAGTTCGGCAGAAACCAATAAAACACCGGTCCCCGAATCGCGGAGCTCGATCAATTTTCGATGAATAAACTCGATTGCACCTATATCAACTCCGCGCGTTGGCTGCGAAACGAGAAGGAGTTTTGGATTGAGCTCGAATTCTCGCCCGACGACGAGCTTCTGTTGATTGCCGCCGGATAGAGACTTCGCTGGAAGATCGGGTTTTGGCGGACGAACGTCAAAATCTTTGACGATTTCCATTGTCCTTTGCCTTATGCCAGAGCTGTCTAATATCCCAACTGAAGAAACCGCAGGCGGACGATAATGAACTCCTAAAATGGAATTCGCCGATAAATCCCAGTTAAGCAAAAGCCCGCGTTTATGACGGTCCTCGGGAATGTGTCCGATTCCAATTTCCCTGCGTTTTCGTGTCGGCAGGCCGTTGATATTTTTGCCGTTAAAAATTATTTCGCCCGTCTGTTTGTTAGCTGGAATCAGGCCTGCAATTGATTCAATGAGCTCTGTCTGCCCATTTCCTTCCACACCGGCAATACCTACAATTTCTCCCGCTTTAACCTCAAACGAAACTTCATTGACCGCGATTCCATGTTTTCCGATCACCTTAAGATTTCTGAGCTCGAGGACGGTATCAGTTGGTTTGGCATTATCCTTTTCAACTCTTAAAAGAACCTCACGACCGACGATCATTCTAGCCAGATCTTCCCTCGTAGTTTCCGCAGTCGCCACAAAACCTACTGTTGTGCCATCACGCATTACCGTAACTTCATCCGAGATGGCCAAAACTTCTTCGAGCTTATGGGTGATAATTACAATCGTTTTCCCCTGCGATTTCATTCGCCGCAAGATGTCAAAAAAGTCTTCGATCTCCTGGGGAGTTAATACTGCTGTTGGCTCATCCAGAATCAGAAACGTAGCATCCCGATAAAGCGCCTTCAATAATTCAACCTTTTGCTGCTGCCCGACTGACAAATCTTCGATCAACGCATCCGGTTTCAAACCGAGTCTCAATTCGTTTGAAAGTGCGAGAATATCTTCGTTTGCCTTATCGAGATCGAGATTCGCAAAACCGCCGGTCTCGGCTCCTAAAATCACGTTTTCCGCTACTGTCATTGTATCTACCAACATAAAATGCTGGTGCACCATGCCGATTCCGAGTTTGATAGCATCATGCGGATTTCTTATTTCAACCGGTTTTCCGTCAAAAAAGATCTCTCCGGAGTCCGCTTCATAAAATCCGTACGCGATGCGCATCGCCGTTGATTTACCGGCCCCGTTTTCGCCAACGATCGCATGGATCGTCCCCTTTTTTACATTTATGGAAACGTTTTTATTTGCGACACAATCGCCAAAAACTTTTGTGATATTTTTTAATTCGAGCATTTCATTTCAAAGATTTTTAACATTTCACATTACAAGATGGCGCATCGAATATGCGGCGCAAAGAATCCCCACAATGTAGGAAAACGCGCCAAATCTAATTATGAGCCTACCTTGGGGAGACATGTTGGTAAAACCATTGGTAACAGCAAGAGAGAGGTTTCCTATTCCGATAAGAAACATTCCACCCCCAAAAACGTAGTCGCGCCTTTTATAAACCAACCACAATCCCCAAGCGACCAAAAATAGTCCGGAAAAAAAGAGGATCATGTTGCTGAGATTGAGGTGGTTTCTTATGATTCGAAAATCCATATGATTAACTCGCCATCGCGTCCGTGACCTTAATTTCACCCGCTACAATCTTTTTCTTTGCTTCTTCAACTCGTTTGATAACGTCTTCCGGCACCAAACTCTTGTTAAAATCGTCCATGGCGTATGCCACTCCGTCTTTATCCAACCCGAAAACATGAAAACCCCCTTCAAACTTTCCTTCCTTTACTTCCTTCACAACATCGTAAACCGCATTATCAACCCGCTTTACCATGCTCGTCAAAACAAAGCCGGGCTTAACACCATTTTGATTCGAATCAACTCCGATCACATATCGTTTTGCGTTACCTTCATTGTCCTTTCCGGCTTGCTCCACGGCATCAAATGCGCCAAGACCGGAATTTCCTGCTGCCGTGAAAATCACATCGGCGCCTTTTTCAATTTGGGACAAAGCGAGTTCTTTCCCCTTTCCGGGGTTGTTCCAGGCATGATCCGTAACGCCTACGTAGTTTTCATAAACTTTTATATCTGGTTTGACTGATTTCGCACCCTCCTCATAGCCCGTTGCAAACTTGTGTATAAGCGGGATATCCATGCCGCCGATAAATCCTAACGTATTCGTTTTTGATTTTGCCGCCGCGATCATTCCCACCAAATATGATCCTTCATGTTCGCGAAAAACAAGTGATGCGACATTCTTTTTTGGCGTTTTGCCGTCATCTTCGAAGATAACGCCATCAACAATTGCAAACTTGATGTTTGGATAGTCGCGAGCGACCTTTTGCATTATCGGTCCTTGGGCAAAACCTATACCAATTATCAGATCAAAATTCTTTTCGGCAAAGGCACGCATCGCGGGTTCGATCGAAGTTGGGTTACCGGGTTCCACGTCGCGCAAAACAATATCCAGCTCTTTTTCAGCCCGCTGCACTCCTTCCCAAGCTGCCGCATTAAACGATCTGTCGTTTTTTCCGCCGATATCAAAAACGATCCCGACACGCAATTTTCCGTCCTCTTGTTTTGCAGTAGTGCTTGAGCACGCCCCGAATAACAGACTGCAAATCAATAGCACGAGCCATGCAAACCAAAATTTCAAGATTGATCTCACAAATTCACCTTCCTAACAATAGAGTCTAGTTCTGCACGGTCATTCTAACCGTAAATGCATATTTTTTGAAATAAAAAGCGAACGGATCTTTAGAACCATTCGCTAAATCATTGGCGTCCCGGCTTTCTATTTAGTTCCGCTACGCCTCATTTGTTCCCGAAGCGCGTTTTCGACCGCACTATCGAAACCATCCTGCTTACCCATTTTCGCACGTTCTGCTTTTATGTAAGCGTCGCGCTTTTTGGATAGCTCGAGAATTTCCGCCCGAATTTGCTTTCGATCGGCAATTCTTTTTTGAACCTCCTTTTCTCGATCCGCGGGAGGAACCTTCTTTAGATCGTCAGGCAGATCTTCTGTCTTGACGTCAGAGAGTTTCAGGTTCCCGTTCTCGATATCCTGAATAAGATCGCCAGCATACGCCCGGGAATTTAACGCTTTGTTTACCGCACGATCAGCCTGAGCTTCAGTAGGTGCATCCGCAGCAACCGTTACTTCCACCGTCGCTTGAGCCTCCATCTTCTTTAGCCGATATGCTACTCCGTCCTTTCCTGCCCCGCCTCCGTACGCAACGTAGGTTGCGCCAATTTTCGTCCCCAATTCGGAAAGCTTTTTATCATAGGGAGTAGAAATCGACTGGACACCGCCATCTTGAGCAATGGCAAAGTATTTCCCTTCACCCCTTTGTGCGATTTGCTGCCAAATTTCCTTTGTTCCTGCGAGATTGCCGCATTGAATCGTGTTAACGATCATGTTCTGGCTGACAGCTTTCGCAGTTGTAACCAAAACGTCGGGTTCCTGCTCGTAATCGTTGTGTGGCGGTGCATCACCGATAAGAAACAAAATTTTTGATGTGTTCTTGCTCTTCTTCGACCAGCCTGCTTTGTGGACTCCGTCGGCAAGCGCGCGGCGAACGTTTTCAGGCGTATCTCCGCCTCCCTCAGCCTGATAATTCATCAAGGTTGTGTAAACCTTGTCGAGGTCGTCTGTGACTGGCAAAACTTGCGTCACATACTCATCGCCATTATCGCGATATGCGACAAGGCCGATCTTTACGTTTGCCTTGTCTTTTCCGGCCATCACACCGTTTACGATTCCCCAAATCCTCTGTTTTGCGCCTTCGATCAACCCGCCCATTGAGCCTGTTGTATCCAAAACAAAAACCATCTCGAGCGTTTTCTTAGCTGGTGGGTTGGTTTTCTCTATTGCAACGTTGGCGTCGGTTCTAAAGGAAAAAACTGCAGCCACAGTAATTCCAAGGGTAATTGACAAAACCAAAACGGTGATCTTTGAATATACCTTTCTCATAATAATAACTCCGCGTTCTATTTGATTGGTTAGATTGGGCGAAATTGATCCTGGTTGTATCTGCGGAAAATTTCTCGCCTTTAATAAGCTGAACGAGAAGCGATGTGATTCTTGCGTGTGGAAAAAAGGTTTAGGAGATTACTTCTTTAACGAGTTTGAGCGGATCAGGTTTTTGACTAGAAATTGAGTACGCCGAATTAAGCCTGTAACTACAAGAATCGGCCTGCGCCTGATTGCGGCAATACAAAACGCCAAGGACATCGCCACGCTTAACTTCGTCTCCAAATCCCGCCTCGCATGCATAGCCAACTGCGGAATCTATAACATCGTCGGCTTTGATTCTTCCGCCACCGATCCTGCAAATAGCATTTCCTATTTCCGTAGTTCTGATCTCATTTACGAAGCCCGATCCCTTGGCGGTAATTTTGACTTGAAGTAAATCCGCGTCGACAAGAAGTTTCGGGTTTTCACAGATATTTGAATCGCCGCCTTGAAGTTCGACATTTCGACGAAAACTTTCGAAAGCGTCGCCCGATTCTAACTTCGATAATGCAAAATCTTTCGCTGAGTCACCAGAATCTGAAACGCCTGAGGATACCAGCATTTGGGAAGTTAGTTCGAGCGATAACTCGAGGGTATCTTCAGCGCTTGCGGGCGTATTCCCTTTAAGAATTTCTATGCATTCAAAGACCTCCAACGCATTTCCGACATATTTACCTAAAGGCTGATTCATATCGGTGATCAATGCCTTTGTTTTAACTCCACACGAGTTTCCCGTTTCAACCATCGCTTTTGCGAGACGTTTCGCGTCATTGAAGTCGCTCATAAACGCACCATTTCCAGTTTTTACGTCTAAAACCAATGCATCTAAGCCTTCCGCAAGTTTTTTCGACATAATAGATGCGACAATCAAAGGGATTGTTCCAATGGTCGCTGTTGCGTCCCGAAGTGCGTATATTTTTTTGTCGGCTGGAACAAGGTCGTCAGTCTGTCCAGACATGGCATATCCGCATTCGCCGACGATTCGCTTAAATTCTTGCGTGCTCAAATCGGCATTAAATCCGGGAATCGACTCGAGTTTGTCGAGAGTTCCGCCCGTATGTCCGAGTCCCCGA
>JBGTGX010000103.1:0-24630 GCA_041746475.1 Pyrinomonadaceae bacterium
ATCAGTTTCGAAGTCCAGCTTATCTCGCGAAGTAATTCTCTTGAAAATTCCCGCAAAAACGATTTCGCATCATCGCGCTTTTCTGTAGCCGCGGCGCCAATCGCCGCCTCTTCTATAAATGGCGCAACGTGAGGATCACGATTTGTCGTTATTAATGCCGATTCCGACGTCAGAGAGAAAAAGGAAAATCTTATATCAGCCTCGTCCAGCGAGATCACGTCGCCATCCTTGATAGCAACAAAGCGCTTCAAAGGCTCGCCATTCAAGTTTATTTTGACGGATTCTGCGAAGTTAATGACGCGATAAACGTCGTCGGTAAGTTCGAGCTCCAACCATTTTCCGATCTGCTTGATTCGGGACGTGTGAATTTGCAACTCACAGGAATCCCCGGAACCGAACCGTATACGATCTTCTCCAAAGAATTCCGTACGCTTCTCATTGCCAACCGAAACATGAACTATTATACCAACTGCCATAAGTTATTGGGTCTATCTCACAAACGAATCCTTCTAAATTTTATCATATAAGCTTCTTTCACGCTTTATATAGAACATTATTTTCTCCGATTCGTTGCATCACAGATGCGACATTCATTTCCGCGTTCGGCCAGAACTATCAGTTCCGATGTTGGTCGTGTCTTTTTTATATGTTCGTGGCAAAATGTAAATATGCCGGAAACGAAATTCATCAAAGACAGAGAAAGGCTTGAGCAACTGGCTCCTGTGGCCACAGCGAAAATAATTCACCATGTATTTGTCTGCGGCGGGAAATCTTGCTCGAAGGTAGGTTCTTCTGCGGTAAAAGAAGCGTTTGTAAAGGAATTGGAATCGAGAGACTTGCGATACGGGAAAGAATCAAAAGGGCGGAATCCAAAAGGAACAATTCTCTTGACCGATTGCGGGTCAGTTGGGTTTTGCTCGATCGGCACAGCAGTGATTGTTTATCCAGAAGGCGTTTGGTACGCACAGGTTAGAGCCGCGGACGTGGTGGAAATTATCGAAAAGCACCTTTTGGGCGGGGAAGTGGTTGAGCGACTGGCATTGATCAAAATGAAAAATCAGATCGATTAGATTACAGAGTTTTCCTTTGTTGCTTCAAAAGAATTTCGAACATTCTCACCCAGAAGTAGGCAGAAAGCGGAATTAAAACGATCCACAGCGGGACACGAAAACGTATTTCTCCGGTGATTACCGAATGTATTAGGATGTGCATAAGGAGAACCGCGATCAACAAAAACACGGGATTTCCGAGATTGTCAAGAAATCCTTTAGGGGCAGATTTCCAAGCGAGAAATATCCCAATGAGGGCTCCAAAAAGCACGATCGGATAAAACGTATAACTTATCAAACTATTTCGCCACGAACTGACCGAAAAATTCGGTCTCCACATATTCCAGTTCTTATACAAAGCACGTTTTGCAAAAGCCGCGGGATAATTTTTGATATGTTCCAAGGCTGACTTCGCAAAAATCTCATTTTGCTCGACAGAGGTTTTACCCTTGAGTTTCTGTCGAATCGTTGGATTGAGAGGGATCATTGCTGTGTAACCGCCAAAGCGCGTGAAATCAGGGTGTTCGTATTTGTCGAATTCCGGATTATTTCCGAGCCAGAAAACGTGACCGCCCTCGAGAGAGGAAATCGTAAAACTTCCAAAAACCTGATAATTTCTCAGCCCCCAAGGAAACATCGTCGCGGCAAAGACGATTGCAAAAACAATTGGACCGCGGAATTGTATCCGATAATCAAAAAAAGATGCTGCGGCCAATATTATGAAGAGCCCGAAAGCAACTGCAATTGCTGTCGGTCGAGTGAGCGCCGCGAGGGCTAACGTCAGACCCGATATCGCAAAATATAAATTTTGTCGCTTTATGCTTCGGATGCCTGCCACGATTGTCATTATTCCCGCGCAGAAAAAGAGCACGTAGATCGACTCAGTTAAAAGTTGGGCATTTGACCAAAGAATCAGTTCGTAATGTATAGCGGCAAGAAATCCCGCTGCAAGAGCGACGTTTGAACTGGCAAACGTGATTTCCGCGATTTTGTAAATATAAACGCATACCAAAGCGCTCAGAAAGGCTTGGGTTAGGCTGATAAGAGGATAGTTTTCACCAAATAAAGACATCGAACCGGCGAGAAAAATAGGATAGAGAGGAGAAACAAAGGCAGTCGGACCATCGTTGGTAGCAAAACCGTTGCCGGCGAGAAGATTTTTTGCGATTTCGAAATAAAGTCCTGAATCGCCACCTTTTAGACTTCCGTTAAAAAAACCAAACGCGTAACCCGCAACAACTGCAATACGTATCAGAAGTGCGACGAAGTAAACTGTAATTGCCGGATATTTCCGAAGTATGCCTCTTCTGTTCATTTTTTGTCGAAATAACACTTGATCAACATCCATACAGCCTTAACTCCATCGCGCCATTTGATTTTCTTTCCTTCCGATTTAGTTCTCGGATTATATGAGATCGGCACTTCGAAGATCTTGTATCCGGCATTACGAATTCTGGCGGTTATCTCGGGTTCAATATCAAAACGGTTTGCTTTAAGCAGAAGCTTTCCAGCGACATCAGAGGTGAAAACCTTGTAGGCTGTTTCCATATCTGTCAAATTGGACCGGTAAAGAAAATTTGTAAATACTGTGAGCGAACGGTTTGCCAAGACTCTCAAAAAAGGCACTTTGTTTTCTTTGCCCAAAAAGCGCGAACCATAAACAACCTGGGTTTTTCCCTCAAGAATGGGCTCGAGTAAATTTTTGTATTCGTTTGGATTCAGCTCCAAATCGGCATCCTGGATGAGAATTATCTCTCCCTTGGTTAGTGTGAGCCCGATTCTTACGGCCGCGCCTTTTCCGATGTTGACCGGGGTTTGATACAAGCGCGTAATGTCTCGGTCGGTTTGAACGATCACCTTTGTGTTATCGTTTGAACCGTCGTCAATCACTATTATTTCTTTCTCGAGAGGAAGGTCGGTTTGTTTAATACGCTGAATTACTTCTGCAATCGTCGATTCTTCATTGTAAACGGGGACAATTATTGAGAGTAGTTTGTATTCCAAATATCGCCCCCCGGGCTTTTTATGCGGATTTTGCAGTCGCTTCCATGTCGGGAACCCAACGCAGGATCGGTTTTCTGGCCGCAGTCGCCTCATCCAGTCGGCCGATTCGCGTTGTATGGGGAGCGTCGATAACTAACTGCGGATCTTCCTGCGCTTCTTTATTTATTGATTTCATAGCATCGACAAATGCGTCGAGCTCCTGACGTCCGACTGATTCCGTCGGTTCTATAAGCATCGCGCCTTCAACGATCAGAGGGAAGTACACTGTCATCGGATGAAAACCATAATCAATCAACCTCTTACCAATATCAAGCGTGTGAACTCCCTTTCTTGTTTGGTATTTGTGAGACAATATCACCTCGTGCATCGAATCAGCGGCAAAAGGTTTGTGAAAATCTTCCTGGAGATAATGCGCGAGATAACGCGCGTTCAAAACGGCAGCCTCCGTAGCTTCTTTCAAACCGGAATCTCCATGTGTCTGAATATAAGCGAGCGCACGAATCATCATTCCGAAGTTTCCATAAAACGCTTTGACGCGACCGATTGAATAGGGGCGATCATGATCGAGTTTATATTCGCTACCGACTTTTACGATTTGAGGCTTAGGCAAGTACGGTTCAAGTTCTGGGGTACAGCAGCAAGGTCCGCAACCCGGTCCGCCACCGCCGTGAGGGGTTGAAAATGTTTTGTGGAGGTTTAGATGGATCACATCTACTCCCATGTCACCGGGGCGAGAAATGCCGACAAGTGCATTCATGTTCGCGCCATCCATATAGACCAGTCCACCGGCTTCATGGATCACGTCACAAATTTCCTTAATGTTTTTTTCAAATATGCCGACTGTGCTTGGATTCGTAAGCATTAATCCGGCGATACCACCTTCACCGCAAAGCTCGCGGAGGTGATCTATATCAGTAAAGCCTTCTTCGGTTGAGCGAACGGTCTTTACGGTAAAACCTGCTAAACGCGCTGAGGCCGGATTCGTACCGTGGGCCGAATCGGGCACCAACATTACGCGTCGATTCTTCGATTCTTCCGCATCACGCTCGTCCAAAAAGGCACGAATTACCATTACACCGGTCATTTCTCCATGAGCACCCGCTGCAGGCTGCAATGAAACACCAGGAAGGCCCGTAATTTCCGCGAGATCCTGCTGTAATTGATAAATCAACGCTAACGCGCCTTGAGATTCTGATTCAGGAGCGAGCGGATGCAGATTTGTAAAACCGCCGATCCGAGCAACTTTTTCGTTCAATCGCGAATTGTATTTCATGGTGCAGCTTCCGAGCGGATACATTCCAAGATCGATCGAAAAATTCCATGTGGACATTCGTGTAAAGTGTCTTATCACATCCACTTCCGAAACTTCGGGAACGCCATCCATATCATCATCGCGTCTTAATTCCGCAGGAATGATTTCATCTATGTCTGTTTCATCGACATCTAATTTCGGCAGACGATACCCTATTCTTCCGGTCTGCGACCTTTCAAAAATCAACGCTTCGTTTTGCGTCGGATGCTGTGTAACTTTTTTAATGCTCATTTTCTATTTATGATCAATTCTTTCTATCTGAGCGCATCAACCAAACTATCGATCTGCTCCTTTGAATTTGTCTCGGTGACACAAACGAGGAAATCATTTGCGCGATCGTCGTAATATTTCGACAGCGCTATTCCACCCAAAATATTTTTATCGCCGCTAAGACTTTGAAGCGTTTCCTCGGCATTTCGCGGTCCGGTTACGACAAACTCATTAAATTTCGGAGAGCTAAATGCGAGCGAATATCCCTCAATTCCTGATATTTTCTTCGCCGCATACGCTGCCTTTTGAGCGTTTTGCATTGCCACTTCCTGCAAGCCTTTTTTGCCCATTGTTTCAAGATAGATAGTTGCTGCAAGTGCGATCAATCCCTGATTAGTACAAATATTGGATGTAGCCTTTTCACGTCGGATGTGCTGTTCGCGGGTGGCAAGTGTTAAAACAAAACCGCGATTTCCATCTTTATCGTACGCAACTCCGGCAAGTCTTCCGGGCATATTTCTTACGTATTTTTGTTTGCAGGCAAATAGACCGACGTGTGGTCCGCCAAAGCTCATCGGAACACCGAAACTCTGTCCTTCCGCGACGACGATATCAGCGCCGCATTCGCCCGGCGTTTTCAGAAGTCCAAACGAAATCGCCTCAGTTACGACAACAACTAGTAAAGCGCCTACCGCATGAGCTTTTTCAGCGACTTCTGCCAATTCTTCAACGCAACCAAAGAAATTAGGAGATTGAATAACTATCGCCGCTGTTTCTTTATCCAGTTTGTCGAGATCCGCTTCACGAATTCTGCCGGAACCTTCCTCAAATCCTACGGTTCCAAGCGTCAAATCGCCATGTTGAGTGTATGTTTTCGCAACTTGAAGGTACTCCGGATGGACTGTTTCCGCCACCAAAACTTTGTCCCGTTTTGTAACTCTCTGAGCCATCAAAAAAGCTTCTGCCATTGCGGTCGAGCCATCGTACATCGATGCATTTGCTACATCCATTCCGGTCAACTGACAAACCAGCGTTTGAAATTCAAAGATGTATTGCAGGGTGCCTTGAGTAACCTCAGGTTGATACGGCGTGTATGAAGTAAAAAACTCGCTTCGCTGGATCAGATGATCGACTATCGTCGGCGAAAAATGAGAATAAACCCCGCCGCCAAGAAAAGATATCTTACGAGCAGCAGTATTTGCATCGGCATAACTCTCCATCGCTGCGATAACTTCATTTTCTGCGAGCGGTTCGGTGACGTCGAGTTTGCGGTTTAACAAAACATCGGCAGGAATCGAACGGAAAAGCTCGTCTGCCGATGTAAGTCCTATTTCCGAGAGCATTTCTGCACGCTCCTCGGGCGAAACTGGAATATATCTCATTATTTACTCTTCTTCTGATTCAAGAAATTCTTTGTATTCTTCAGCCGAAAGAAGCGAATCAACTTCTCCCGAATTATCCATTTTGATCTTCACCATCCACGCATCACCGTATGGATCCTCATTCACTGATTCCGGCGTGTCATTCAGTTCTTCATTGGATTCGATAATTTCGCCCGCAACGGGTGTGAAGATTTCCGAAACAGCTTTCACCGATTCAACCGAACCGAAGGCATCATGTGTGCTGAAATTTTCACCCTCATTCGGAAGCTCAACAAAAACTACGTCGCCAAGCGCCTCTTGAGCGTAATCGGTGATCCCAATCGTTGCGACATCGCCGTTAATTCGAATCCACTCGTGATCCTTGCTGTATTTCAAATCTTCTGGAATGTTTGTCATAATATTAACCTTCCTTGTATTTTATTAGACCGCGTAGGAGTCCAGAAAACCGCATTCCATACAACGGTATGTTTTTACTTTGAACGTTACTTTGCCATCAAGATCGGGATTATCAACCTCAAATCCTAGAACTTTCTTTTTCATTGGTTTTCCGGAAAACCACTCGAGTTGGCGGTGAGTTTCGCCGCCGTAATAAATATAGAAGGAGGCGAAAATTCGATTGCCACACTTGCTGCAAGGTTTTTCGGTTTCCATACCGCCTTATTTTTCTCTTTTATAAAATGGCGTCGGTACGATCTCCGCGCTTAAATGTCTGCCTCGAACATCAATTTTAATCTCTTGACCGACGTTTGCAAACTCAGGCGGGACGAAAGCCAGCCCGATATTTTTCTTGAGATATGGGGCAGGGCTTCCGGAGGTTACGACTCCGACCTTCTCACCGCCGATATATATGTCACACTCGTCCCGGGCAATACCCCGATCCGTAACTTCAAAGCCGACAAGCTTTCGTTCTAGACCCGCTTCCTTTTGCGCCTTTAGTGCATCGCGTCCGATAAAGTCCGTTTTTAGTTTACAGATCCAACCGAGATTAGCCTCGAGCGGCGTTATCTCGTCGCTTATTTCGTGTCCGTAAAGCGACATTGCAGATTCAAGACGCAGCGTGTTTCTCGATGCGAGGCCACACGGAAGAATTCCGGGTTCGGCGCCGAAATTTCCTGCGTCGAGCAACTTTTTCCAGAGTTGAACGGACTTTGACGCGTCAGCATAAACTTCAAATCCGTCTTCACCTGTGTATCCGGTTCGGGAAATTATCGAGGGTACGCCGTCAACTTCACCGTTTTTGAAATGGTAATACTTTATTTCGTCGAGCTTTGTGCCAGTAAGTGCCTGAAGAATTCTAAGCGCTTCCGGTCCCTGAACTGCGATCTGACAGTATTCAACGCTCGCGTGCCTCAGATCCACATCATATTCGCCTCGATGCGATGAAATCCATTCCCAGTCTTTATCCTGCGTTCCGGCGTTTACAACAAGAAAAAGCTTTTCCTCGTCGAAACGGTAGACGAGAAGATCATCGACAACCGTTCCGTTTTCGTATGTCAACGCGGAATAATGTGCTTGGCCGTCAACGAGATTTTCTACGTTGTTCGTCGTCAAAGAATTGACAAAAGGAATCGCGTCTTTTCCGTCAACATGAATTTCTCCCATGTGCGAAACGTCAAAAAGTCCCGAATGATTTCGTGTTCTCAAATGCTCCGCAATTACTCCCGCAGGATATTGAACGGGCATATCCCACCCGCCAAAATCGACCATCTTACCACCCATCTCTCGATGCACTTCGTTCAATGGAGTTTTCTTCAATTTTGAGTCAGACATAATTTGATTGTTGTTTAAAAAGCAAATTATCACGCGGCGATAACGAGCGTCAAGATAGCTCGGATTAGAAATTTGTTGTTGCTAAGAAGGGAATCTAATTTTACTAATCAAACTCGTAAATCGGGGGATCCTGCTCTTTCCCAACGCGGCCGATCTCAACGCTTGCTTTAAAATAGTTCTCACCTTTGACCGGCGAATCGGCAAGTCGGCGAAGCATTGCGATCTGCCCAATGTGTGTTAACGAGTCTGCGATCGGTCCTTGAACAAGGCGTTCGATAGGGGTATGAATTTCTGAATCTGACGATAGATATTTATCGACTGACGCGAGTGCACTAAAGAAACGTTCTACCTCCTCATTCCATTCGAGAGTTTCAGATTCTTTCCACATTTCTTCACCTCTGACCTGAGATAGCGCCCAATCATACAGATCGCCCATGTGAGAAAGTATTTGGATCGGAGTTTTAGTGGATTCCCCGATCTTAAAATCGGGAAAATTCGTAGGAGCATTTCGTATCGCCTTGCCCGCTCTGTAAGCGACCGTTGCAACAATGTGCCTTAAAAAGTCACGCGTCTTATCACTCATTATTTCTTTCGCAATACCAGGTATATCGAGTCGTTTTGATTCATCTCAGCGTATGTTCCGGATGCGACCAAATCATAAAACGGTTTGGTCAAGTTTTCGAGCTCGATTAGATGGTACTTAATGAATTTAAGGTCCTCAAATTCATTTTCTTCGTCACCGCGCCAGAATGTGTGGAATAAAATTCCGTTGTCATTTAGCAGGTCAAGCTGTTTTTCAAACGACAGGGACAGATGTTTGCGTTCGATGTGGTGTAAAACTTTATTCGAAAAAATGCAGTCAAAATTTCCTTCGGTATTAAGCGATGCAGCGTCAAGTTTGCGTAAATCTGCATCCGGGTTATTTTTTTGATAGATATCGAGAAATACCTGTGATGAATCAGAACCCGTTGTTTTGAAAGTTTTGGAAAGAATGTCAAGATCAGTGCCCGGTCCCATTCCGAGTTCTAAAACACTTGAACCGGGGATTAGGTATGTTTTTAGAATTTCGATCAACGCGCTGCCATCCATACCTTCATACATCACAATGTATTCTTCGACGTTCTTTGCATCGTCGAAGAATCGCCGATTGGAAATGGACTTCATGAACGTTTCGTTTTCTCTTTCTTTTTATCCGTTAAATGCTTCTGCACCTTCTGCGAGGCTTCGATGATGTCGTTGCAATAACTGATCGCGGAGGAAATCACAGCACGGTCCCGAGGATTCCTCGTTTTATCGAGAATCGCAACCAAACGCTGAATTATTGGTTTCACTCCATCCGCGAGTGTGTGCACGCCATTTCGAAAAAGATCACTCTTTAAATCACGGCTTGCGACATCATCTATTTTATCGATTGCTTCATCGAGGATATTTTCGATGTCGGAAAGCATTTTGGAAGAAGATCCTTTTGGGAGTTCGCCCCATTTTCCGACATCTTTTTCCAGGTTTTCTCGTTCCTTTTCCGTCAATGGCTGAGCGCCATTAATAACCATGAAGCGGCGTTCAATGGCTTTTAGATAAACCTCCATTCGTTTATCTATTTCCTGATTAAAACGAATCAGTTCTATTTCTTCATCTGTTAAATGATCAGCGCTCTGTCCGAAAATAGATGTAACGGAAAGAAGCAGAATCGCTCCGAGTGTGAAAATAATCTTTAAACGGAAACGATTTTTTAGATTCATGATTTATCTTTTGGAAGAACCGTATTACCAAACAAGGGTTTAATCGCATTTTGCCTTGTAGCTCGAACGGTCTTTATCAAATTTCTGACGTGATAACCATATTTGTATGGAGTCGCACGGCGAATCAGTTCAAGTCTCGGTAGGTACTTTCGCAGTCCCATCTCAAATCGTTTGAAATTTTTGAACGCACGCTTATCGCTTTCGAATTTCTTCAAATAATTTGAAGTATTGCGTAAGATCGCCTGAAAGTTTCCGAGTTGATCAAGGGAATTCTGATATTGATCTTTTTCTGAATAATCCGTTGCTTTCATCAAACGGGAATCCATTAGATCGAGTGCAAGCTTCACGCGGTCAGATAACTTCTTTTCGGCTTCGAGTGACTTTTTCTCATCCTTAGAAATAATACTTAAGGGCGGAGGAACAACACCTTTTGGCAAATCTTCGCCGCCCTGAGCCGGCGAAGTAATCGGTGTACAGAGAAGCGCAATGAGAACGAGAAAATACAAAGCGATCAAACGTATTTGTTCGTTATGAGCCTCATTTTTAGTATTTATACGTTCTACCGTCATCTAACCGTCTCCCCTGTTACTTCTTGGTTTTTCCGATCCCGCGTTTTATCTGGCTCGTTAAAATTGGAATTCTTAAGTTTACCTTTTCTACCTCAAGCTGGTTTTCGCCCGATTCAGCGAGATCTACGAACTTCTGATAATTTTCGAGTGCATCTTTATACTCGAGAAGTTTGTCGTGCGAGATCGCTAGAAAATAATACGCGACAGCCAGTTCCGGGCGTTTGCCAATTAACCATTTGTATTCAACCTTTGCAGCGTCAAAATCCTGCATCTGGAAAAGAGCGGTAGCAAGATTTGCATGGATAACATAGTCGTCAGGCGAATGCTGGAGTAGGTTCCGCAAAAGCGTAACCGCGCTGGAATATTGCTTCAATTGCACAAGTGCGGCGCCGAATCCTATCGCGTAAGTAATATTGTTCTTGTCAATTGTAAGCGCTCTCTTGCAATAATCCAAAGCCTTTTCGGGTGAAGTTGCCCGCGTAACCGAACACAAACGCCCTAACGCCGAAACATTATTTGCATCAGCTTCGAGCAGTTTTTCCAGACTTTCGACGGTCAAATCTCCGTCAGTTTTAATCGCCGTTTGAAATTCCAATATTTCTTGATCCGCATTCGGAATCGAGTCAAGAATCTTCAATGCTTTATCTGAATCACCCTTTAAATTGTAAGCGCGTGCCAAAATCATCTTTGCTGTACGGGATTCAGAATTCCCGCGTAATATTCTTTCAGCCGCTTCGATCGCACTTTCGTGTTTTCGTTCGAGCAAATAGATCTCGGCGAGTTCGGCCAAAGCGATCTTGTCATTTGCATCCAAAGAAAGAGCACGCGAAACGCTTTCTTTCGCCCTATCAATTTCGCCTAATTTTCGTTCAATTCCCGCTTTTGACGTCCAAAGCGAGATCGGAACTTTTTGTCCTTTTGCCAAAACTGCTAATTTCGCGTAAAAGTCTCGTAGCCTAGAATCCGGAACTTTCGTTTTCACCAGAAGATCGGATAATGCCGAGATTGCAATATAGCTTGTTCCATCGAGGCGCAATCCTTCATTCAAAAACTTTTCGGACTCCCGATAATTCCCGGTATCAAATAATAATATGCCAAGCTGAACGTATGGAGGGGACCAATCGCTTTTGAGCTCGATAGCCTTTCGAAACGATTTTTCCGCACTGGAATTCTGGTCGAGCGCTCGGAAAACCGTACCGCGCTGGTATTCAGCTTCAGGAAACGCAGGATCTTCTTTCAACGCCCGTTCGTAGAATTCAAGAGCCTTTTTGAGATCTCCCTTAGCGTGTGCATCCTGACCTTGATTAAAAAGAACGATTGGATCGTTCTCGACCTCGTCGTTTTGAGTAAACTCATCTTGAGAAAATTCTTCATCCTGCGCCGCAACTTCCGCGTGCACAATGGAGAGAAACGCTATGATGACCAATGTTAAGACTAGAATTTGTCGGATGTTAGAAAGTAAAATATTTTTGGTAAAATCCATCAATGCAAATCTTTCGGGAAAAAAATATTAGCACGCCACGCATGATTTATCTAAATGAATCTCGCAAAAAAGCAATGAAATTATCCACGCCGGCTGTTTGCTTTCATTTCGGTTAGCCGATAATATTTCCTGCGAAATCAATATCTCAAGTTCCAAAATGAGTACATTAAAACGGTCGTTAAAAATCGAGTGATAATTGCAGAGAAATCAAAAAAATGAAATCCGCAGCAGAAACCAAAGAGCAACAACTGCGTTCTTTGATGCGTAGTTTCAAATTCGTGTTGGTTGCATATTCAGGAGGCGTCGATAGTGCATATCTTTCACTGATCGCGACTCAGGAATTGGGAACAAATGCATTTTGCTGTCTTGGAGTCTCCCCGAGTGTTTCAAAGGCTCAACGAGCGCAGGCTAGGAAGATTGCAATGGAGTTTGGCTTTAATTTTGGAATGATTGAAACTTCGGAGCTTGAGGATCCAAAATATACTGCCAATCCTGTCAATCGCTGTTATTTTTGCAAGACGGAGCTTTATGGAAAGCTTCGCGAATTAGCTTCTCCAAAAGATATTGCCGTTATGCTGGACGGAGCAAACTCAGACGACTTGAATGATTTTCGTCCTGGGGCGAAGGCGGCGAATGAAAATGGTGTCCGAAGTGTTTTAGCGGAATTGGGATTTACAAAAGACGAAATTAGGGAACGGAGCCGATTTCACAATCTCGAAACATGGGACAAGCCGGCAAGCCCCTGTCTCGCATCTCGAATACAATATGGAATTCCCGTTTCGATCGAACGGCTGAGCAAGGTGGAGCGTGGCGAAACAATTTTGCGCGGGTTTGGATTTGTTGAATTCAGAGTCAGGCACCACGATAAACTTGTAAGGATTGAAATTGCAGCAAATGAGATGGAAAAAGTTCTTGATCAGACATTAACAAAAAAACTTGCAGACGAATTCAAAAAACTCGGCTTTAAATATGTAACGCTAGACCTGCACGGTTTTCGCAGCGGCGCAATGAACGAGATAATTAGCGACGCGGATCTCGTAAATAACAGAAAAGTCTCATTTTCCAATAGGGGTACAAATAAAACTGGCTAATCCGATGGCCGACGATGAGGCGTTTTAATGGGAGCGATCACGGAATTCTCCAAAGAACACAAGTTTGATACACGTACGGCGGCTTATATGATGGCGATTGACCGGGTTGCCTACCATACTAAATTGCGGGGTATATATGCCTAAGCAAACTTTGAAGCTTTAGCGGTTTAAACTAATATAAACACTTGATTTTGAAGTAATTCTAGGTTAAAGTTTTTCAAACGGGTCGTTTTGCAGTAATGAAGTTGAATATCGACTTTAAAAACTGACTCTCATATAAGATTGTAAAAATAGCTTTTGCAACGATTTGCGGATGAAATGAATTTTGATTCTGTGCAATAATTTCGTAGCTTATTGGAAAATGATGTGCTATTATCTTTTCCCTAGGAAAGCTACATTTTTGAACTTTAAATTTAATAAATATATTTTCGGCGGAGGAATGTGATGAAACTCGCGAAAAAAGCGCTTGTAATTACGCTTACAATGTTGGCACTCATCGGAATGGTGTCGGCACAAAAATCTGAGGACGAGCCAAGAAATACCGCTCCGACAGTTGGGACAGGTGGTCCAGTCGGCGGTCCAACCGGTTTGTTTACCGTTTATGACGGAAGCACCTTGCAAAAAGGTGAATTTACTTTTAGTGCGGCGTATAGTAATTACGACCGTGATCCTGGCGATGTTGACATTACTGAAGTACCTGTCAGCTTCCAAATTGGTATAACTAACAATTTTGAACTTTTCTTTAACACCGATGCGTATCGTGCAGTTAAAGTAAATTCACCGAGAAATCTGTCCGGATTTTACCTGCCTAACTCAAACGGCGGGGTAAGCTTCCCGGCAATTGTTTTGGCTCCGGGTACCGGAAGTTTGGCTGGTTCTGCTTTGTTCAGACCTGCTGGTAATCAACCATTTGTTCAGTATCCTTATGTTGGTGGGTCCATCGGGACATTTGGTTTTGGCCCGGCAGCCACGGCGTTCTTTAATGCCCAGTTTGGCGCGGGAGCAACACTGTCATCAACAACAGGTGGTGCGGTTAATAATTTCCCAGGAATCGGTTCGGTATATGGCGGAATACTTCCCGGCGTTGTGCTTCAAACAGCAATATTGCCGGCAAATGCCGCGGTAGCTGGAACCAACAATTTAACTGTTCCGACAGTGTTTGCAATAGCACCGAGCTACTTAAATGATGCTCCGTTACTCAACCGTACATATGGCGAATCGGCATTTAATACTTTTACGGTTGGTGCCAAAATCAGACTAACAAGCAACTCAAATCCGATTGGATTTGGTGTGATTCCTTTTTACAGGTTCTTTGCTGATAAAGCTGACAATGCGTCTGGTTTCAATCAGCTCCAACGCGGCGCGAGTCCTGGTGGTAAAACCGGAGATTTCGGCGGAGTTCTCTTTGCTGATGCACGTCTTAGAAAATGGGTAAACGTTTCAGCAAACGTTGGCTACATCTACAATAGTGATATTGAAGGAGATGGAGTGACTTATCTGGATCGCGGAGATGAACTTATCTCGGCGATCGGAATCGATTTCCCGGTTAATAAGTATTTCCAGCCGATCCTCGAATTCCGTTCGCTTCAATATGTTGGCGGAAGAACCCCGAATGCATTCGAAAACAATCCGCTTGATGCTTTAGTCGGCGTGAGAATTTTCGCTCAGCGTTGGGTAGGATTCAGTCTTGCATATCGTTATCATGCGAATCAGCAAGATAGAGACAGCATTGAAGGTAACAATTTCACAGGTAATGTTGCAGTTGCGACTACTACGCCACTAGCGGCTCGCACGATCACGAATTCCTTCACCGGTGTTCCACCAGGATTCAGAACTTCATCTGATCCGCACGGATTTATCGTTCAAGGATTCATCGGTCGTCGTAATGCTCGTGGAGCAGGCGAAACGCCTAATATCCCGGCTGTGGTTAATGGCGTGGAATTAAGCAAAACCACTGTAACACTTCCATGTCCTGCAGGTCAGAAATCTAGTGAAGACTGTGACGATGATCAAACTGTAAACGTTACAACTTCGGCAAGCGATGCTGAAAATGATCCGCTAACCTATAACTACACGGTTTCAGGCGGACGCATTGTTGGAACCGGAAGCAACGTTTCTTGGGATTTGAGCGGTGTCGGTGCTGGAACTTACACACTTACCGCTGGCGTTGACGATGGCTGCGGTGTTTGTGGTGACACGAAGACTGCAACAGTTGAAGTAGTCGAATGTCCTGGATGCCAAGTGGAATGTAATTGTCCTGATTCGATTTCCGTTTCAGAACCGGCAGTTGCGGTTGCTCCTGGTGAAAACCTTACTTTTACGGCAAACGTAAATGGCGGGGACCAAGACAGCGTTTCGTACAACTGGAGTGTTGATAAGGGTACTATCGTTGAAGGTCAGGGTAGCCCGACAATCACGGTAAATACATCCGGATTGGACAACACGACGGTGACTGCAACGGTTGAAATTGGTGGTCTATGTGATGCTTGTGACGATAATCGAGCAAGTGGCTCCGGACTTGTCGCAGGAACACCTGATCCGATATTCATCGACGAATTCGCGAATATACCTAATGATGACATCAAGGCACGCTTAGACGCATATGCTGCAAGTCTGCAGTCGGATCCAAGTGCTGTCGGGTATGTTGTTAACTACGGTTCATTGCGAAACGTGGGTCGACGTGAGACTCTCATTAGAGACTATCTCGTACAAAACCGTGGTATCGATGCTTCCCGTTTAGTATTTGTAAACGGCGGCGTTGAATCCGGAACGAGAACGAGACTTTGGGTAGTACCTGCGGGTGCTGATCCAAGTTCTGTTAATGAGTAAATAGCTCACGTATATGACGTGACATAAATCAAGGGTTGCGCTCTTAGGGCGTAACCCTTTTCTTTTTGGCTTTACATTTCATCCCGATTACGATTAAAATAGACTCGCTTTCAAAAGCGCTCCCCTCGGCGGTGAGAATGCCAGATGCGGCTAGTGGGCAACTACGAACCTCCTGGTTACATCAGAAAATCGTCGATCCTTTAATTCTTTCCTATATCTTCAGAATCAACTTCGATAGAAATATGAACAAAATGAACAGCCAAAGAATTTCGCAAGTCTTTCTTACTTTGATCGTAATACTTTTTGCGGCAATTTCCGTGACGAGAGCGGAAAAACAGGTCAGTAACTTTAATGAATGGAACATTAGTGGGCCTACAGGCGGGGACGTTCGCGCAATTGTCGTCGATCCAAAGGATAAGAATCGAATTATCATTACTACGCTGGATGGTCAGATATACGCGTCTAATAATGCCGGATCGAGTTGGAACCTACTTATCAACCTCGATCGACCGATGCTAATCCTGGACGATCTGATAATTGATTCACGAGATTCTAATATCATCTATGTATCGGGTCATAGACACAAGCTCCCCGGCGGATTTTTTAAGACCGTCGATGGCGGGAAAACCTGGAAAGAGGCGAAAGAGTTAAAAAACGAAGCAGTTCATGCGATGGTTCAGTCTTCGAAAGATCCAGATATGCTTTTAGTAGGAACGGTTTCGGGTGTTTGGATTTCAAAGGATTCGGGAAGCACCTGGACTAAGTTTACATCAAATACAACTCCGATTAAGCTTGATGCTCTTGCGGTTGACCCCCGCGACGTCAATACAATTTACGCCGGCACTTGGTGGCGTGCGTATAAAACCACGGACGGCGGACAGAATTGGCGTCTTGTTAAAAAAGGAATGATAGACGATTCTGATGTATTTGCGATTGACATCAATCCTCAAAATCCGGATCAGGTTATTGCTTCTGCCTGTAGCGGCATCTATCAATCGTTTGACCAGGGCGAAAGCTGGAGCAAGATTCAGGGAATTCCCAGCCAATCGCGCAGGACGAGGGCGATCATGCAAAATCCTTACAAGCCGGGGGCTGTTTACGCGGGAACAACGGAAGGATTCTGGCTGTCGGCGAATTCCGGCAGAAACTGGTCGCTGACGACATCCAAACAACTCGAAGTAAATGCAATTGCAGTGCATCCTAGTAATCCTGAGAAGATTTACATAGCCACCAATAATTATGGTGTGATGGTTTCAAATGATGGTGGGCGAAATTTTGACAGCAACAACGGGAATTTCAGCAGCCGATTTACCTATAACATTATTCCTGACATTGAAAGACCTAATCGATTTTACGCCACAACGATAAACACGGCGACCGGCGGGGGCTTTATCTTCATAAGTGATGATTTTGGCCGCACTTGGAAACCGACAGCCGACTACGGAACAAAACAATCGATATTCTACTCAGTTATCCAGGATAAGGAAAACCCGAATTTGGTTTATGCTGCAAGTAATTCAGGCTTGTACAAGTCTATCAATCGAGGTTTGACTTGGACGGCCATAATGCCACCGGCACCGCCGCGTACGTCCAGTACACGGAGTTCGCGACGAAGTAGAGCGAAAGCTGCTCCGCCTGCTCCTACATTACCAGCGGGGACGGTTGCAGCTCTTGAGGGTAAGGTCAATGGGTTAATTTACACGGAAGATGGAAAAAATGGCTACCTGGCCGCGATGAACGACGGTTTGTATCGTAGTTATGACGTTGAAAAAGGATGGCAAAAAATAAATTTTGGCGATGGAATTTCCGAGCAGGTCTTTGCGGTACATATGTCACCCAAAGCTCCAAATATAATTTGGGCGGGCACGGCAATTTCCGGAGTGGTTGTTTCCAAAGATGATGGGGAGACATGGACAAAAGTCGGCGTCGGGTTAATACCTGATAGAGTTCCTGTCAGCACTATTGCTACGAGTCCTGATAATCCGAATAATGTCTACGTCGGTACAATTCAAACTTTTTATATGAGCAAAGATGGTGGACGAACTTGGGAAAGGCGTGGAGGAAACCTGCCGTTGGGTAATTACAACAGTATTTTGATAAATCCCGAGAATACACGTGAGATATTTGTTGCAAGCGCGCTTGAATCAAATGGTGGTATCTTCCATTCAAGCGATTCAGGATGGACGTGGGAACGAATTGATAAGGGAGCAAATTTGGCGAGCACGAGGTTTTGGGGCTTGATGTTTAATCCGCTTAACTCAAATGAGCTGCTTGCTGCGTCTCATTCTGCCGGAATTTATCGAATTGGGCGAACCTTAACCGCGAAAGCCAAACCGGAGGAAACTAAAGTTATCACCGAGACCCCGACGATCGAACGGACCCGTGTGGTCGGTAACAATCGATAATTTCGTTGTAAAGAGTATTAAAATGAGGCGATCCCAAGTGGTCGCCTTTTTCATTTGTGTGTGGGAGTAAAAGGCTTTTATAATGAATCAATGAATCGAGAAATTGCTCTTGCTTTTGAGCCAAAACGTTTTGATACAGGGGCTTTTCCGTTTGAGGAAATCCCAAATCAATCGAAGCTATTTATCGACTTTCAGAATAACGCTGAATTGGTCGGAAACTTTTATCCAACAAAAAATACAGATCTAAAGACACTTTCGCAGAAAATTCTTGAAAACTACAAAGTTGACCGACAAGCGTTATGCGCTACATTGCGTGATGAACATGACGAACTCGATGCCAGCGAAGAGACTTTTCTAAATATTGATCGGCTTCGCGAAGATGATTGTGTTGCGGTAATTGCAGGCCAGCAGGCCGGGCTTTTTTCCGGTGCGATGTACACAATATATAAGGCCCTGTCAGCAATAAAGCTCGCCAGGGACCTAAATAGTCAAGGAATCAAGGCAGTTCCGCTTTTCTGGATAGCATCGGAAGATCATGATTTTGATGAAGCGAATAAGACATTTGTCTTGGACCCGGACGGAAAACTTGAAACGATCACGAATGAACCAAAGCAGGTAAAAGAAAACACACCGGTTTCATATATCAAACTTGGAAAGAATATTGGCAGCACGATCGATCATTTTTTTCGGCAGCTGCCGACAACAGATTTTTCGGATGAGACAAGGGTGCTCGTTGAGCAAATCTACCAGGAAGACGAGACCTACAGCTCGGCTTTTGCGAAGTTGATACTTAGACTCTTTGGAGAATACGGATTGATTCTTGTGTGTCCCATGAATCGAAATCTGCGTAGGTTGAGTTCGCCGATTTTTGTTGAAGCGATTGAGAAACACGAGGAAATAAATTCTCGCCTTCACGAACGCGATAAGGAATTGTCGGCAAAGGGGTATCACTCGCAGGTTTTAGTCGGTGACGATTTCTTTCCGTTTTTTCATTTGGATAGTGACAGAAAGCGAAATGCTTTGAGATATGACAGTAATGACAATTTAGTACGCTCGCTTCATTCGGACGTGAGTTTCGAAAAGGAAGATCTCGTAAGAATTGCAAAGGAAACCCCTGAGCAGTTGAGTCCGAACGTATTAATGAGATCGGTTGTTCAGGATTATCTATTTCCTACAATTTGTTATTTCGGGGGGAGTGCGGAGATTGCGTATTTTGCGCAGAATGAGGTCATTTACAAGACCTTAAATCGCCCGGTAACTCAGTTTCGGCACCGGTCGAGCTTTACGATAGTTGACCCGAAAAGTTCGAGAACTCTGACAAAGTATGATCTTAAATTCGACGATATGTTCCGGGCCGAAGAAGAGCTCTTGTCGGGTATTATTGACAAATATGTCGCCGGCAGTACTGCGAAAACGTTTGATCAGGTTGTGGAGACGATAAACGAACAATTGAATAACCTGGAAAAAGAACTTGTGAGTTCGGAGCCGACGCTCGCAGATAATCTGGCGAACAGGCGAAAGAAAATATTGTGGCACGTCGAAACACTTAAGTTGAAATTTCACCGGGCAGAAGTTTTCAAAAACGAGGTGCTGCATAATCGGATCGACTATACGTTGGGAACGCTTTATCCGCGAAACGCACTTCAAGAACGTACATTAAACGTAATAAACTTTCTGAGTTTGTTTGGCCCGAATTTCCTCGATTGGATCTACGACTCTATAGATTTGGACGAAAAAAGACATCAAATATTGTATTTATAGGATTCCAATAATGAAATTATGCGCCCAGCTGGATGAAGAGAAATACTCCATAGATATTTCGCGCAAAAATTCAAAAGTATTTGCGGATATCGACGGAAGAAAGTACACGCTCGAGGTTTCATGCCCCGAATCAAACGTATACCTGCTAAAGCACAATGGAAACATTTACGAGGTATATTTAGAATTCTCGGAGAAAGATGACACTTTAGTGCAAGCTAAAGTGGGAACTCGATCATTCCATCTGGAACTGATCGATCCAAAGCGTCTGCGCGGGACAATTGTCGGCACAGGTGGAGCCGATGTTGTCGCTGAAATAAAAACGTCCATGCCTGGAAAAGTCGTGTGTATTCTTTTAAATGAAGGAGATGAGGTAATTAAGGGCGACGGAGTAGTTGTCGTTGAGGCAATGAAAATGCAAAATGAAATGAAATCTCCTAAAGACGGGAAAATCTCAAAAATATGTTTTCAAGAAGGCGAAACGGTCAATACGGGAGATATTCTGGTTGTTATTGACTAGCCTCCAATGAACCAAGTGATTGAAGATTCAGCTATCCAAGCGCTGAAGTAGCAATGTTGCTCAAATTTATATCCGAATCGGCAAGAAGAGTTGTCTTTTCGGAATACCAATCTTCATCAGCTTTTTCACTTTCTCGTTCCACACCAAGCGCACGTTTTGTTTCGACCGGAGCGGTTCCACCGTAAATCGTACGAATAGAGACAAAATTTTCGGCCGTCAACGCGATCTGCGTTTCCTCCTCAGAGAGCGATAATTCGCCACCTGTGATATCGCGCGCTGCAGCTTGAAGTATTTCATAAGTCACCTCGGAATTATTCTCGAGTGCATCGCGAACACACTTGCCAACGATCTTATGTGCGATTCGAAATGATAAATTTTCTTTACGGACGATCGTGTCTGCAAGTTCTGTAACGGTAATGAAATTTTCCTGCGCTCTCTTACGAAGGATATCGAGATTAAACGTTGCAGACTTCAAGGTGCTTGCGAAAAGGGAAACGGCGCGGTTTGCGTCACGCATTGCACTGTAAATGAGGGGTTGGAGGTCGTCTTCAACGTCATTGATGTCGCCGAAGGGCGTGTTGTGAACACTTGTTAAAACGCCAAGAGTTTGCCCCAATGCTTTGCTTCCAATCGCGCGAATGTGCTCAATTGCTACCGGATTCCGCTTTTGAGGCATGATCGAAGAGCCCTGGACAAAACCGTCCGGAAGCCGGATCACGTTAAACTCCATCATCGCCATCAATAAAAATTCCTGAGCGAATTTGCCAATGTTTATCAACAGTGCGGCGGTCGCCCCAAGACATTCTGTGAAGTAATCGATCGATGCGATCGAGGCATATGAATTTACGGTCGGTGCTGTAAATCCTAAAAGTTCCGCAACGCGGTGGCGATTGATCGGAAAACCGGTCGTTGTTATGGCCCCGGATCCTAAAGGGCAATAATTCATATTTTCAAAGGCGCGCTGCAGCCGCTTAATATCTCGCCCCACATTTTCAGCCATAGCAAGCAGAAAATGGGCCATCGTCGATGGCTGGGCGGGCTGCGTGTGGGTGTAGGCGGGAATCAACGTGTCGTGATGTTTTGCCGCAAGATCAAGAAAAACTTTCCTTAGATCCATTGCGGATCGAAGAAGCCGAAGCGCGTCTTGCCGTAAATGTAAACGATAGATCGTTACATCGATGTCATTTCTACTTCGTGCCGTATGCAGTTTACCGGCCGTATCGATGTCACCTTCGCAATTTTCCGTTATCTTTTGCTGAAGGTAATAGAATAAATCTTCAAAACTTCCGTCGTAAGTTTTTGAGCGGATCTCCTCTAAATCCAGATTTCTAAGTGCGATAAGGAGAATTCGGAGTTCATCTTTGGAAATAATTTCCTGCTCCGCCAGCATGATCGCGTGGGCGTAATCGACCGCTATGTAAGCGTCCAAAAAGTAATGCTTTGCATCTTCAAAGCAATCGGCCAGCACATTTTCCTTGTAGCTCTCCGCAGGAAACTTTTCTTCAGTTATATCTTCCATATTTGAAACGTTTTTCGCCACTATCGTTTAGGCGCTTTCGGCAAACTCAACATATTTGCAAATATACGATAAGAACCCGTAACTCCATTTGGTAATTGTCTAAACCAGGAATACGAAGTATAAATAAATATGCCTTTTCCGTATTCTGCGTAAAGCATCCCGCCTTTACTTTCGGGTTCGCCATCATCATGCGTCTCTAAAAGGGGCGTATACTTATCGTCCCAAGACGTCAGCGTGTATAAATTTCGTTCCTGTACCCAGTTCAGGAAATCGGCATCGGTTATTTTGTTCGGAAAATTAAACACGGGATTGTTCGGAGCAAGAAGTTTTACCGGAGCATTTTCATCGACGGTTCGCGTATTGCCATCCATTTTTGCGGGAAATGGCGGAAGGTTAAGACGCGCGTATTCCTGCTGTTGATACTGTACTATCAGTGTCCCTCCTTTTTCCATAAAGTCGTTCAGGCGTCCATTGTTCGCAACATAATCAGGTCGGACCTGCGACGCCCGAATTCCGATCACAATCGTATCGAACTGATTCAAATTGCCCGTAGAAAGGTCCTTTTCGGTAAGCATTTTTACATCGAGTCCGAGACGTTTGATCGCGTCCGCAACCTTGTCTCCGCTGCCCATTACATAACCGACCTTAACCGGCGCAACCCTAAGGTCAAGAACCTGCGCCGTTATGATTGATTGCGAGTAAATTCTGTGTGTTTGGATATGCGGATAGGCAATTTCCAAAACTTGTTTGTCGTATTTGCTACCGTCTGCAACGACGTTCGCCGTAAGGAGATAGGCTCCCGGTTTCGCATTGCCGGGGACCGTTACTTCAAAACTTGCGGCGGTTTTATCTCCGGCTTGCCTGAGTTTGAAATCAGAAGATTTTGGCGACGAACTCCAACCACTCGGCAAGTCAATTTTGGCGGCACCGCCTATTTCACCATCAGTATTATTTGTTACCGTCATCACAACAGTGTATTTGGTTGGTTTTGCCGCAATCGGAGCGATCAGTAAATTAGACTCGAGGCCAATCGTAACGGCTGGAACGACGTTTAAATCTCTCCGTAATTCTCCGCGAATGTCGTCAGCGTAGCGATACTCTGCCGCCTTGGTTACCGTGATATCTTCACCGCCGATTTTCATCGTCACGTCAGCCGTCACCAGCGGAGCTTGAAACGGCATGTTTTTAGCGTTTCCTTCTCCTGTCCAATCAAATGTGAAATTTTTGCTACGCGGCTTCTTGAGCCAATAAGGCTCCGTCAGTCTTGCGTTTTCTGAGGCCGTCACACGAAAGTAACTTGCGTACGGTGAATTTTCGACAAAAAATGCCGCACGTCCGGTGGGTTTTGGGGGCTCTGATATTGATTCAGATTTCCAACCCGACGGTAAATTCAATTTCGCGTCCGTTATATTTAGCTTTGTGCGTTCGGGAGCAAATACTTTGATCGATACTCCGGTAGATTTTCCGGCGACTAGCTTATCGGTATTACTCAAGACATCGACGACAATGCCGGATGCCATTTGAAGTGCATCGGCTATTTCACTGCGTTTTCTGTTCAGTATAAACTTTGAATCCTGGTTCCCGGTTGCGCGTTCAGCGGCGGATACCTGTCTATACGCCTTCGCAAGTATCGGTATGATTTCTTCGGGACGATACTGATTATAGGCCGCAAGAGCATTTTTAAGTGTCGTTTGCAACTCTTCCAGGCTGGCTTCGAAACCCGCCTCATTGTTGTTCGTCAATTGAGCAATCCCTTTGATGGAAGTGTCCAACCCGTCAAAAACGCTTTTCTCATTTTCAGTTTTTCCGACGCGCGATTCAAGCAGAATCAACCCGGAGGTGAATTTTCCGCGAACTTCAAGCAAACCCATTTCCTGTGATTTATGCTGGCTTCTACCTTCCATCGCGATTTCGAAATACGATCGTCCGGTGAGCGGATCGTATTCACCCGTGTTTAAAACCAGAGAAGGCTGATTGTTTGGATCGGGTCGGAATCCCTGTCCGCGATAAAGTTTTTTTGCTTGCCAGGGTCGTAACCCTTCCGCCATATGCTCGGGGAACATATTAGGATCAGCTGCCGCCTTAAAAGCGATCGGTGTGAGATACCCAGCAAGCTGATGTTGGCCGTGTCCATCGGCGGGCGTGCCGGAAAACCTTGAAATGATTACCAACGGCCGGAACAACCGAATTGCCCTAACCATGTCGCCAAGTGTTAATTGTTCACCCCAAATACCTGCAGCTTCCGAACGTTTTTTTGAAAATCCGTAATCCATCACGCGCGTAAACATCTGTTCACCGCCATCCAAACGCCTTGCCTGTAAGAGTTCCTCCGTGCGAATCACGCCGAGCGGTTCAAATAATTCTTCACCAATAACATTTTGTCCCCCGTCGCCGCGGTTGAGTGAAAGATATACAGTTCGAGCTTGTTCCTTTCTCGCTAAATATGCCAGCAAACCCGAGTCTTCGTCGTCCGGATGTGCACCTGTATGCATTACGCTCGCGGCAGTTTGCAGGCGCTCCAACATTTGCGCCAACCCAAGGGCACCCATATCATAAACTGGGCGAACCTGGGCATTGGCAGGAAGCAATAATCCGAAATAGGATAAAAGTACGATGCAGAAAAAAACGAATCCTAGTTTTGAATTTTTCATTTTGAATCTTCACTCACTGTTAAACTGATTAAATATCCTGCAAGAACGGTAACGAGGCAGCCGATTACGTTAAACCATAAAAATTCGATTTTGAATAAGTATTCGATACCTATATTCTGAACAATATTCCAAAGGTCGTTTTGACCGGTTAATTCAAGCCATTTTGCCGAAAGCCATGGATACCCCCCGACAAAAGCCACCGAAGAAATCCCGAAAAGCATTCCGAAAAAAGCGCCTCTTGCTCTTGCTCGTTTGACGACAAATGCCAAAACAAATACGCCAAGCAGCGAACCGTAAAAATACGAACCGAAGGTATTAACTACTTCGATAAGCGAACCC
>JBGTGX010000104.1:0-22065 GCA_041746475.1 Pyrinomonadaceae bacterium
TTTTCGTTCGTAAATAAAACCGTCAAGGTGTCTCCATCGCTTATCCCGACCACTTCAATGCCGGCGGCCTCGATGTTTTTCGTTTCCGGATTAACAAAACAGGTGGAAAACAGTATTGTTGTGGCAACGACGAGTTTCGCCAAAATCTGCATTTTTATTACTTGTACCGAATCAGTTTACTTTACCGGAATTATACAATTTTGTTGAAGATATACGAAAACTACACTGTTTCAGCGAGCCTCGGGTTTCATCTTCTTCCGACCGCGATCGCAAAAAACTAAATTACCGTGATTTTGGCAAAGACGTTGCGTTTTTATTTGCGTTGACCTATCCTTTTCTAACTAAACAGGCATTTTCTCTAACAACGATCTGGAAAAAGCATTGCAAAATTCTTTTATAAAATTTGACATACGTGAGTTTGCCGGTGATTTTCTTTTCGTTGAAGATTTCGACTTTTACCCTGCCGAAATTTGGGCGGAGTTTGAAGAAGCGCTTTATTCATTTTTTCAGGATGATGAGATCGATGTCCTGAATTATCGCTATGGCGATGTAGACTTTTGCTCTTTTTCGCTCGATGAAAGAAGGCGTATACTTTCCGATCTCGTGGTACGTTTCACGGCCAGTAAGTTTTATTCCGAAATGGATGAAACGATGAAATCGTGCGAATCCACCATATTTTCTTACTATGATCAACCGCAAGATGTGGCGAATCGAACAAACACCTCGGAGCTGGCAAAGAATTCGTTGGCCAAAATCGGGCTTCCGTATAAACCTGCGACAGTTGGAAAATGCAGTTTTGATTCCATGATCGGAGATTTCCCGGTTTACGTATGGAGATCGAATGATGTCAAGATGCCTCAATCGGTCTTACTTTCATTGCTGAAAGAGGCGTCCGTTGTTGGTTTTGAACGATTTTTCATCGTTGCCCGGGCTCGTCTTACTATTCAGCTTCCGGTGACAATCGCAGGATGCATTCCCTATACCTTTATTCCGCTTATTGACGAAACGCGGGAAAACGACGGAACGGAACGAAACGACCAACCGCATTCAATATAAGGCTTCGATGTATGGAAAATTATACGGAACAAAAAACCAAGGGCTTGGAGAAGTTAGAATTTCTCACGGACAAAGCCAAACGATTTATTTCCCAACTTGAATCGGAAGAAAAAGGGCTTATGAAGCTCCGTGACGATTTGAGGGCGACGGCCCGAAAACGAAAAGAACTCGAAGAAATCAAACAGGGATTAAAAACAAAACTTGCGTCCCTTCAGAGTGACCGCGAAAAGGTCGATGAAAAGATCAGCAAAATTCTGAACGCGATTGGCGAGCTTCCTCTCGATTAAAATCATAAATCAATAATATTATTTCTTGGTTTCAAGTGCCCCGCGCATGAAATCGTTTAGAGGTTTCATAGCCTTGAAAACGCTCAACACGTATCGATCAAATTTCGGATCCAACACCGTTTTATCGGGAATATCATTGTGATACGCAACAAAGCTCTTTAATCGCAGATATTCGATCATCTCGTGATCCTTAGCAAACCCTTTTGGCGCAGTTTTTAACTTCTCTCCGGAGATCTCACCAAAAAACTCTTTGAATTTCTTCGCCTTTTCAATTTTCAAAAATTCCTTGGGCCGATCAATGATCGCATTGCGGATCGCAAGTAATTCCGCCGCTTCAGGCATGTATTTTCCGCCCGCGAGCATCGAGGACTTTGGTTGAACGTGGACATAATATCCCGCCGATGACATTTTCCCTCTTCCCGGGGTGATGGAAGCGCCAAATGCCGTTTTGTACGGACTCTTGTCTTTCGAAAACCGCACATCGCGGTATATTCGAAATATCGCATTCTTTGCATCCAATCCAACGATTTCCGGGTCAAACTTCGAAATTCCCACGATGATTTTCTCAACAAATGCCAGGAATTCTTCATATGCCGCGTCATATTCGCCTTTGTTTGCTTTAAACCAATCCCGATCATTATTTTTTTCCAGCTTCTTTAAAAAAGTTAAAACCTTCTTCATCGCTTCTCCTTTCGCCTCCTATTATTTAACTAACACCGTTACTGGTTACGAATTCTGCCAACCCAAACGAGATATCACTTTACCGACCAATCTATCTAGTATAGAGCACCGCCTCTGGGCTTAGGCTATTGTTCAATTACGTCGACATGTGAATGAACACGTGTCCGACTTTAAATACGTTTCTAAATTCCTTCAAGCATCTGACCTTTGTACCGTAATAGGAATAAATTTCCAGATCGATTCCTCTCGAGGCCGTTTGAAATAGGCGTGTAATAAAAATTCACCGCCGTGATGGCACCATTGTTAATACTGAAATCGACTTTTACATATCTGTGTATCGGCAATTTAGCTCGAACTATGCCGTATTCGGAGATATAATAGAAGCGGTCACCGCATATTAATCAGAGTTGTTTTAGGGCTTAGGTTTGCCATTCTTGTTCTAATCAACTAGAAGCGAGACTATTCAATCAATTTATCATCAAGAGATCGTGGACGAAATGAACAAACAATCGGAATGGAAATACGGCGAAGTTTTGAAGGGGATTTCGCTTTCAGGCTACAAATTCACCGAAACAGCATATGAATCCGATGTAAATCTATTATCGCATTCACACGATTTTGCTTACTTTTGTTTTATTCTTCAAGGCGCGGTGGTTGAACGGCGAAATAAGAAACAAAGGATTTATAAACCAACCAATCTCATATACCATCCGCTTGCTGAAACTCACTCAAATTATTTTTACGCCAAATCACGCTGCTTTAATTTTCAGTTAAAAGCTGATAACTCCAGCCTAATTCCATATGAAAAAAGACTGGTAGAAACGACGAGGTTTTTTGAAAAGGGCAAAATAATTCATCTCGCCGGAAGCCTTTACCGGGAAATCTGCGAGATCGATGAATTCTCCGGTTTAACGGTAGAAGGATTGATACTGGAAATTTTGGCTGAAAGTTTACGCAATCCTGAAAATGGCTGGTCGAAAAATCCGCCTCGATGGCTCTCACATATCAAAGAAAAAATTGATGAGGATCCAACCAATTGCTTAACAATGGACCTATTGGCAAGCTCCGAAAATGTTCATCCAGTCCATCTCGCAAAAGAATTTAGACGCTATTACAAATGCACCACGGGAGATTACATAAGGAAGAAGCGTATAGGACTTGCCTGCCAACAACTTGTTAGTTCTAAGATTCCGATCAAAGAAATCGCGCTTGAAACAGGATTTTTCGATCAAAGTCATTTCACAAGAGTTTTCAAGAAGGCTATCGGAACTACTCCTTTAGCATATCGAAACACTTTTGCACCTCGCTAAATCTGTGCTAAATCGCTAAAGATTTACAATACAAAGTTTTTAAGGTTTGTTAGCTTTACTTAACGAATATTTTTTTCGGGAGTTTTATGTCTAAACACCGGATTTTAATCTTAGCCGTGCTATTTATTTTTCCAGTTACCTGTTTTGCTTTTCAAGATCAAGAAAGGAAATCCGTTGTTATTAAGAATGTGAATGTCCTTCCGATGGATTCCGAACGCGTCTTAAAAAATCAAAATGTAGTTATTGAAAATGGAAAAATTGTCGCTATCGGTTCGCCTGACAAGATAAAGACGAATGGCGCAAAAATCATAGATGGCACGGGAAAATATCTGCTTCCAGGTTTGTTTGATGGACATATTCATTTGCGACAGGCGGACGAAAAAGGTTTGATTCAATATCTCTCTGCTGGAATTACAACGGCAAGAGAAATGAACGGGCGACCTTTTTTGCTCGAATGGCGGGATAAAATAAAAAAAGGTGAACTGCTCGGTCCGACGCTTTATGTTGCCAGCCCGACGATTGGGAATTTCTCATCGCCGAAAGAAGGTTATCCGACACCGAAAACTCCTGAAGACGCCGATATGGTCGTTAAAAAGTTTGGCGAACAGGGTTATGACTGGATAAAGGTTTACAGTTTTGTTCCGCGAGATATCTATTTTGCATTAATTAGAGCCGCTCGAAAATACAAAATTCCGATTGGCGGACATCCGCCGATTGAAATCAATTTTCAAGAATCTTTGCAGATGAAATCCATCGAACATCTTCTCGGTTATGTTGATCCGATTATGACTCCTGAAGCTAAAGAACTTGATGAAAAGGATTTGCGGGGAGTTTTTCACGCTGTTGAAATTCAAGAAGATAAACTGCCGGAATTAGCGAAGAAAACAAAAGCGGCGGGTGTTTGGAATTGTCCGACAGTTTTATTTTTTGATCATCGAGTTCCGACTGAAAGAGCTCGCCAAGCGTGGGGAAAACCTGAACTTCGTAAACTCGGTCACCAAAACAGAATCAAGATTTTGCGGGCATTGTACAAAGCCAAAGCGAATCTGCTTGTCTGCACAGATTCCGATGCGGGAACTGATTTATTTGCCGATTCGATCTATGAAGAAATGGGAAATATGCGGGAAGCTGGTTTAACACCTTATGAAATTCTGAAAGCGGCAACGAAAAACGGAGCGGTTTTTCTGAATTCGAATGAGTTTGGAACAATAGATGTCGGAAAAAGGGCAGATTTATTGATGGTTGAATGTAATCCGTTAAAAAACATTAAATGTGTGGAAAAACAAACAGGCGTAATGGTTCGTGGACGTTGGATAACGAAACAGGCATTTAATAAATTGTTGGGAAAATAGCAGATTAGTTACTCATTACAAAGAGTCAGAATTACAAATTTTCCCAAACATAATAAATCAGATGATTCCACAACTGTTCGGCATTATGAAGAGAAAATTAAAATTAGAGAAACTTACAAGCCTCGTTCGATTTGTTTTCTCGAATTATGGGAAACAAACGCATGGCGATTAAAGGTCTATGGTATTGCGTATCGCCGCCGATTGCCCAGATCAGAACTCGTTGCGGCAGCTAAAGTTGTCGCTCAACAAAGGTTGTCAGAGTCCGCAAATAACCAAAAAAATTATAGTGTCGGATTTCTTGGTATTCACGATGGAAAAACGGCTAATTTCGTATTTATGGATTGGTGGGTTGAGGAAAATGAATTACATCATCACGTTTATATTTCGCTGACTGATAAGCCGAAAATGCTCAAATATTCTACGCCAGGCGGTTTAACTGCCTGTGTTTGGGATTTGCGAATTCTTAGCTTTGAAAGCAAAGCCTGGGTTGAAACTGTTCTGAAAAAATCAGATAGCCCGGACATAGAGGCTTATTTACAACTTCGGCTTGAAGTAAAAGCTTAAACAGCAACAAATTGTTGACACTAAAATATCGAATTTAGGAATGTGTAAAAAATAACTTATAACGCTTCATCTAAACAAATTTAAGAATCAAAGGTGTTTTGATTTTGATGCCACTTTCTTAGTCGCCAAAGGCGACCAACATTATAGCCTAGCGAGAATCGCTAGGTCAGATTGAAAACAAATTCCGTCGCTGAAGGCGACGAACAGGAGCGGACATTGTTTGTTAGTCGCTTTCAGCGACGGACTGCTTGGTTGTCTAAAGACCTATGGTTTCGGCGAAACGCCTGCACCATAGGCTATATTGTTGGTCGCCTTTGGCGACGAAAAACAAAAATCTTAAATTTTTGTGTTGTTACAAGTTATTTTTTACACATTTCTTAGGAGTAAATATGCAATTAATTTCAAATATCTTTTTTACATTCATATCTAGCAATAATCTCAGAAAAACTATTTCTGTCTTCTTTATTTTTGCACTGCCGATATTTTTTGGCTTGGGCGGAACAATCAATGCCCAAACTCCAAACTCTTCATACACGGAAAAGGAAGTCAGTTTTTCAAATGGAAATGTGAAACTCGCCGCATCCGTTTACATTCCGGAGGGCAAGGGTCCTTTCCCAGCTGCGGTCATCGTCCACGGTTCCGGCCCGAGTTCACGTGAAAACTCCTGGACGACGCACTATGCAGATGCGTTGGCAAAACGCGGGATAGCGGTGCTTTACCCTGACAAACGTGGCAGCGGCAAATCCGCCGGCGATTGGGTTACCGCGACCTTTCTTGATCTAGCAGATGATGCGGTTGCGGGCGTGGAGTTTCTAAAAAATTTTCCCAATATAGACAAATCCCGTATTGGTGTAATTGGTTTTAGCCAGGGCGGACACATTATTCCTGCAGCCGCAACGCGTTCATCTGATATTGCCTTTGCAATAAGCGTTTCCGCTTCAACCGTACCGATTTTGGAACAGATTGTAGACGAAGTTGAAAAAATGGCGGAACGCGAGGGATTAAACGAAGAGCAAATCAAAGTTGTCAACGCCATCCACCGAAAGGCTATTCATTTTGCACTGACCGGGAAGGATTTCGATAAATATATCGAGGCTTTAAACAAAGCGAAAAATAGTGAACTAAATGGCAAACAAACGATCGAGGGTTTTCCGACCGAGCCGGATCATATTGCCTTTAAAATGGGGAGAACCGTCGGCGATTATGATCCGATACCATATTGGATGAAGGTAAATGTACCGATTCTCTTCATCTATGGCGGAAAAGACACGCAAATAAGAATAAATAAAAGCATTGATCGCATCGAAAATACCTTGGGCAACGGCGATCACAATTATTCGATTTTGCTCTTCCATAATAACGGTCATGGTATTTTCAGAAACGACTTGCTGGATTTTTTGTCACGTTGGATCGCTGACAAAGGAAGTCCTTAAAAATCTAAGGTGTATAAAAAGAAGTAGGCGCGAAGAGAATTCGAATAGAACCCTCAGCTGATTTTGAGGCATCGACGAGCGGTAAATCTCTTAAAACTAAAACTATTCGCCTCACTCAAAATTCAAGAGCCTCAAGCTGATCAAGATCACGATAATCGTTACACCCACATCGGCAAAGATCGCCAGCGCTAAGCTGCTTAGGCCGAAGATCGCCAACACGACAAAAACGATCTTTACCAAGATCGCTAAGGCGGTGTTGAGGCGAATTGTCGAAATGGTTTTTCGGCCGAGGGCGATCAGGAATGGGATAGTATCCAGGCGATCATTTAGAATTGCGACATCTGAGACCTCGATCGCGGTATCGCTTCCGGCTGCTCCCATGGAAATTCCGACCGTTGAGGTCGCAAGCGCCGGCGCATCGTTTACACCATCTCCGACCATTCCCACCGACTTGAATTCGGCCAATAGTTTTTTAATTTCCCTGGCTTTATCCGTCGGAAGCATTTCCGCGTGAACCCTTTTAATTCCGAGTTTTTCCGCGATATCGCTGGCAGGTGCTCCATTGTCACCGGTCAGCATTATCGGAACCACCCGCATTTTGATAAGTGCTGCGACGACTGCTTTTGCCTCTTCTTTCACCTCATCAGCTAGCGCGATAATTCCTTCGATCTCAGAATGGCTGCTTGCAACGATCGAAGTTTTCCCCTCCTTTTGAAGCGCTTCGACCTGCTGGACGATCTCATCGCGCACATCGTGTTCCTCGGTAATAAAAGGCAATTTCCCGATACAATGATGTGTGTCATAGCAAACTACGCAATCCGCCTTGACGCCCTTTCCCAGCACGGCTTCAAAGTTCGTTGCAGTGTGGAGATCAAGTTTCTCAGCCTTTGCCGCATTTGTAATTGCTTGTGCAAAAGGGTGTTCCGAGTAGGTTTCGATCCCGCCGACGCATGCCAACAGATGTTCTCGTGTGTTGTTGCCAAACGGGATCACGTCAGTAACGATTGGTTTTCCATATGTCAAAGTGCGGGTTTTATCCATCGCGAGTGCCTTGATCTGGCCGAGTGCTTCTATGTATTTTCCGCCCTTGACGATCGCACCTCGTTTTGAGGCTGCACCAACCGCACTGTAGATCGAAATTGGTGTCGAAATAACCAATGCACAAGGACACGCGATCACCAAAAGTGTCAACGATTTTAAAAACCATGGCTCAAAGGGAGCACCATAGAAAAGCGTCGGAACGGCAACGAGCAAGATCGCGATCAGCATGATCGAAGGCGTATAGTATCCCGAAAAGGTTTCGATAAACTTCTGCGTTTTCGCCTTCGTCTGCGTCGCCTTAAACGTCGTATTTACAATCTTTGCGAGCGTCGAATCAGCCGCAAGCTTTGTAACACGCGCTTCCAAATATCCTTGTTTGTTAAGGGTTCCCGCAAAAAGGATGTCGCCAGCGTGTTTGTCGCGCGGAATCGGTTCGCCGGTTATCGTCGATTCATCGACAAAGGAATTTCCTTCCACAACACGCGCATCCATCGCGATCATATCCGAAGGTTTTATGATCAAAATGTCGCCGACATTGATCTCGCTCAATTTTACAAACGATTCCGCACCATCTTGCCTAACCAGGGCAGTTTTAGGCGTACGATCGATGAGCGATCGAAGCGATGCTTTGCTTGAATGGATCCCGTATTCTTCAAGCCGCTCACCAAGCGCAAAAAGCACAATGACGACCGCCGCCTCTTCATATTGACCAAGATAAAATGCGCCCACCACAGCGATCAGCATCAGCAAATTGATGCTGCGAAAATTGAGTTTTGAAAGGGCTCGCAGACCGCTAAGAATGATCTTCCAGCCGATCGCAAAAATTATCGCAGCAAAAAATGGCAGCGCTATTATCTGCGGCAGATGCCAGCCCATCAAAGAAAGAACCTCAAACACCGCAACGATCGCGACACTAAAAATAAGCCACAAGAATTTCCTGTCGCCCCACAAGCTGCTTGAGACAATAGTTTTCCCGCTTTGAATTTTTAGCTTACCGCTCATACTTTTTAATCGTGCTTCAGGTGATCCAATCCCATCTCAAAAAGTTCACTGATATGCTGATCATCGAGTTTGTAATAAACGATCCTTCCTTCCTTTCTCGATTTGACCAATCTCAGATCCCGCATCTGTCGAAGTTGGTGAGAAATAGCGCTCTGCGAAACCCCAAGAAGCGCAGATATATCGCAAACGCAAAGCTCGGTTTTAAGCAGTGCGGAAATTATCCTCACCCGCGTAGGATCAGCAAGCGCCTGAAATGTCCGCGAGAGCTTCGTCGCATTCAACCCATCAATTAAAGACTTTTCCGATTCACGCACCGTGTCTTCGTGAATAAAATTCTCCTCGCAGCGGGTTGTAACACCATTAGTTTTATTTGCCATTAGGTTACTCGCTGTGTCCAAATTTATTATTTGAATATATGAACAGATATTCATATATAACTGCGCGGTGATTATTTGTCAATTGCCTGAAGAAAAACGAAAATTCTGGCGCGGTTCGACGGCGGCGCCTGCGAGTCACGGGCTAGGCGGGCGTGGTACTGAAATGGCGTCGCTAGGGTGTGCTGTTGGAGTTCAACTCCTTCCTGAATTGACCGGTCTGTGTTTGAGTTTCTGTACGGGAGTTTCTGAGTTCGTCCCGAATCTCTGAGTCCGAACGGCGGGAAAGTTTTGGAAGATAGACCAACAATGCGATGATCAGGATTATGTTTACAATTGCGGCCACCAACACCACAACCCTGAATCGTTTCATTTATAGGGGAGCCTCCTGCTCTTACACAATTCAAATAGCCCAAATCGGCGATTTGCTCTGTTTCCGGGAACATACGTTCGTCGCTTATGGCGAATTAGTCGAAACTCGAGAAGCCATGTCTTTCCAGGCTTGCGATACCGCCCATAATTTCTTACTTTTACAACAAACGCCAATATATGGAGGAAAATATGATGTTTTCGGCTTGGAAACGAATCAGAAAGCGGGCAAAGCGTGGTTTCAGGGGATATCCGGTTGCGACAGTGGGTTTTTACGGACCGGACAACAAAACCGCGACAAAAGCCGCAGTCGGACTCATCCCCGCAGAGGGGGTTGAAACATCGAAGATGGAGCGTTGGTTCTCGGATGGCGAAATCCGTAAAGACGAGAAAATCGGCTGTGAGATCATGGAAACCATCAATGGTTGGAGCCCAAAAACTGTTGCCTTCGCCGACGCGGTCATCGGCTGCCCCCACGAAGAAACAAAAGATTATCCGGAGGGAGAAACCTGTCCCGAATGTCTGTACTGGACCGATCGCGACCGTTGGGCGGAGTTGGAGAAGAATCTAAACTCTTCTTAGAGATGTGCTGCATAAATCGTTCAATTGGTTCGTTAATTTATTATACAGTTTGGCGGATAATGACAATTTTTTTGCGTTTCTCATGGGGATTTCGGGAGTTCCGGCGACTCGCCTGCAATAAGCGCTTGGCCCAAAATGTCACTGTGGGAAAAGGCAGTTGGAACGAACGGACAGCACCACGCACCCTTACTTCGTGCGGGTTTCTGCATGTTGATCGCGACACGGGGAGGGGCAAACATGTTGGACACTCCGCAAGAGGAAAACCCGCTGGGAAATATACCTGTTCCGATTGCCGATCTTCATCGCTTGTGTTTCTAATTCTTTCTTTATCCCGCCAGCCGCGGGCTCCCAAACGAATCCTAAACCGTGAACGCTAACTCAACTAACCCTCCGTGCCCATGCCAGCGCTCTTGCGGGAAGTGGGTGCACTAGCTCCCAAATAATAGACGTAGGTTTCCCTCCTTCGTGGCTTCGATACTTCAGCGGACCGGCAAAAAAGTATGGCGCGGTCAATCCGTTTGAAAGCTTTTTCCGTTCCCGAATAAAGAGCATTGGCGTATATCCCATTTCTTCATGGTTGATATAACGCCTCCCGGTGGGGGTCGACTCATGTACTCCCGACTGGCTCTGCCAATGAAACAGACGGTCGGTAACCGCATAATCGTCATACATCGTAGTAGGATTAAAATCCTGCTCGCTCTTATTAATATCGGCAAAAAACAGATCGAGTTTTCGAATTGGGGCGTGATGAAGCCCCGATTGATCGAATCCGCCCTGTCCAAACTCTCTCTCTCCTACCTCTATCAAAACCTGCTGACGCGTATAAGAAGCATGCAAATTTAGCGCCCCTGTCTTCCCCTCAAACCGCATTTCCCCTATCGGCTTCTTATGTTTCAAAAGCCACTCCAGCAATTCCACCAGATCCCGCACCAACTTCTCCCGGCCCATCAAAAACTGATTCACATCCGAAAGCGTCCCTTCTCCAGGCCGATTCGCGCCCCAAATAACCGTCTGAAGCAAAGGCAAACTAGATTCAGTAATCCGCGCCTCGGACTTGATAAAATTCAAAGAATCCCTTATCAAAGCCGTATCATCCGAGAGCGCCAACTTCCTAAACCCGCTAGCAAGCACATCTTCAAATCCATCCAACTCCTCCGCGGCATCTCGCCCAAACGCCCTCTCAAACAAAACATGCGGAAGCCCTTTCTTATAAATCTCATCCGGCGAATCCAGATGAAGATAATCGATCATCTGCTCAAGCGAGATCTCATCCCCAAGCCGCGTCCGCATCGCCCGAACTTCATCAAAAAACCGCTTACCATGCAAACTGGCCGTTGCCGCCTTGATATTATCTAAGACATGTTCCTTCGCCTGCTTCTCAAGATGAACCAAACACCCAGCCGGAACATACGGCAGATCCGATTCAATCTGCTTATCAATCCGTATATCCGGCCTGCTCGTCAGCGCCTGAAAACGTCTGGCATAGCTAAAATTCCGATTCTGCGGAGCAATAAAATCCAAAACCGTCAGATGCGACTTTTCATCGTGAAGCCTGAGCCCACGCCCTAGTTGCTGAAGGAATACAGTCAAACTCTCAGTAGGACGCAAAAACAAAACCGTATCCAAAAACGGAATATCAACGCCTTCATTAAACAGATCAACCGTAAAGATAAAATTGATCTCCCTCTGCTCAAGCCTCCGAACCGCCGAGTCGCGTTCGCTCTGAATCGTATCGGCCGTTAGCGCAATCGCAAGAATCTCATTTTCATTACAAAACGCCGCCATAAACTCCGCATGGGCAATACTGACGCAAAAACCCAAACCCCTCACCCGCGAAATATCCGGCACATGTTTTTCCGCCTGCCCCATCACCCAATCCGCACGCGCGTTATTTCCAACAAGCAGATTGCTAAGCTCTGTCTGGTCATACCCACCACGGCGCCAGGCGACTGCGGTAAAGTCAAGGTTTGATAAATCAGGAATCCCAAAATAATGAAACGGACTCAAAAGAGCCCGATCAATTGCTTCCGGCAGACGAATCTCGTGCGTAAACGCTCCGCCAAAATCTTCAATAATGCTACGCCCGTCAGTTCGTTCTGGAGTCGCGGTCAGCCCCAGCAAGACCTTTGGCTCAACATGATCGATCAGTTTCTGATACGAATTCGCTGCCGCATGATGCGCCTCATCGAGCACAACATAGTCAAAATGCTCGGCGGAAAATTTATCAAACTCTTGAGAATTCCAGCTCTGGACAGTACAAAATAGATGATTATCCTGTGACCGCTTCTGACCGGAAAACACCAAATCTCCGAAACTCCCATCCCGGAACACCTGCCGGAATGCCGCCTGCGCCTGCTTTAAGATCTCCTGCCGGTGGGCAACAAATAGCAGTCTCGGCCGACCTTCCCGCTCAGAACAATACCGCCGGTAATCAAAGGCCGCAACCATCGTCTTCCCCGTTCCCGTAGCCGAAATCACAAGATGTTTCCTTGCACCCGCTTCTCTCTCAGCTGCAATGTCATCCAGAATCACCTGCTGAAATCCATACGGACGCAGATCAAAAAACGTAGTAGTCGAACTGTCAGTGGCTGCCCCGCTCTCACGCGCCAAGGCTTTCCCGAGCGTCTCAAGATCACCTTTCCCGCAAGGTGTAAACTCAGTCTCATCCTCCCAATGCGATTCAAACGTCGCCACCGCATGTTTCCATAGATGCTCCGTTTCATACTGGCTTATCTTCGCCGTCCATTCGAGCCCCTCATCGAGCGCCGCTTTCGAAACATTCGCCGAGCCGATATAGGCGGAACCAAACCCCGTTTCGCGATGAAAAAGATACGCCTTCGCATGCAGCCGCGTCCGCTTGGTATCGTAAGAAACGCGCACCTCGGTATTTGGCAGTTCGAGCAGAGCCTCAATCGCCTTAATATCGGTCGCGCCAAGATATGAAGTGGTCGCCACCCGCAGCCGCGCGTCGCCGGTAGGATGAGGTATTTGAGTAAACTCCCGAAGAGTCGGAAGCAGATGAAGAATCCCGGAATACTTAACAAAAGAAACCAACCAATCCGCCCGGTCGCAAGTTGCCAGCTCCTTGATCAACTGCGTCCGAAGCGCCGGGCTCCGCGAAGACCCTGTAAGCAGCGCCGATACGCCCAGCGGCGTATCCGGATAAACATCCGTCCCAACTAAAGGAGGCCGAGGTCTTATCCGCCTAAGAGTTTCAAGCGAAACCGGAAACAGCGGTCGAAGCAAAGCTTCCAAAAACTCTGGACTCTGGAAAACAAGCTTCTCAATCTCCGCGCTCAAATCTTCGGATTTCCCCAAAGTCTTCTCCGCCACCTCGGAAGCAATCTCGCGAGCCAGAATTATCGATAGGCGCTGGAGCATATCCTCAGAGTCTATCTTCGCCCAATCCGCAAGATCCGAAAGGCCTTCGAGATTTAAACGCTTCTCAAGCTCCGTTGTCCGAAGAATGTCATAGATTCCGAATGTGAGAGTTGTCATAACCTATCGGTGGAACGATGATATTTCTAAAAATTTCTTAGCACCTCAATAAATTCATCATCTTCAAGCGTGCAAATTTCAAACTTTTCACCATCGTCGAACATTTCCGACATCTGATTGGTGACTACCGGATCAACCGTCAAACTCCCAACGAAAAACTTTCCAAGCACTGCTCGCATCCTTTCGCCATCGTTATAAAAATACTCTGTAATCAATGTAATGATCCGGTGATACCAAGCGAAATGGAGGTCATCGATTGATTCGATACCCATCAAACAACTGTGTCCGATCTGATGGTCGCGATCAAGCAGAAGCGAGATTCTCTGGCCGAACTCGAGTAAAAATTCATGGCGTTTCGTTAATACAGTCGCGGATGGCGGTTCCGTCGCCGGGTCTTTGCTGGTGGAGGCGGGCAGCCCGGGTGGACGATTCCTGGATCCAGATGGAGCGTTGGATTCTCTGCTCAAACATCGAACCCTCGCCGGAGCCGCTTCCGCGGATCATCGTTTGAAAGTCGCTGTTGGCAACCGGAAGCTGCAGAAAACCGCGAATGATCGATGATTGATTCAGAGTCCGCGGCAGATGGTTTTTGACGATGTCGATCTCGTCGGCGACATGGAGGAGCTCATGCTCGAGAATGAGTGCCCAGCAGCGGGCTTTGTTCTCCGTCCGACGGTCGGCATAGACGGTGAGTGTCAGATTGAGTTGGATGGTCCCGCCGCAGTAATTCCAGTTGTCACCGGTTCGGCGCCACTGCTGACCAAAATTTACAAATCTTACGCTCAGATCTGACAATGTAAAACCGGCCGGAACCCCGATCCCGGCACTGACGGCTGAACGATAATCGTAACGGCGGTTGCGATCAGTAGAGATCGTCACCATCTCGGCCATTGTTTTCGCGATCGCGTCGTATGGGGTAACTCCGGGCGGAACACTTATCGCGGGATACAACTCGCGCGGAAACATAAGCTGATTGCCGAAAGTAACATTACCGATGAATGTCGCATTTGCCATAGGTCCTTCCTTACGGGTCGATATGTGATAAGGAAAACTCTAGTCTTCGGCGGTTTTAAAGTCAATACTTTTTTGGAATGGAGCTGGCGGGAGCGATTTAGCGCGAACACGCGTGGTTGGGGGGCGCCGTGTTGTGAGATGTTAGCGGGCACCGTTACTCCGTGCGGGTTTCTGCAGTTGATATTTGCGGAAACTTTATTGGTTGGGAATGCCAGCGCGAATTTGCGTGGTTGGGGGCGCCGTGTTGTGAGATGTTAGCGGGCACCCTTACTCCGTGCGGGTTTCTGCAGTTGATATTTGCGGAAATTAGGCACAGTCGCTATCAGGATGAATCTCCTAAGCAAAACTTACGACGACCACTGTCAGCAAAACAATAAAGGTAAATAAGATCTGAGTTTTTGTGATCTCGCTCGTTTCTGAGCTTTCTAGACGCTTGCGTATAACTTCTGACAAGCTTTTTACCCAATTTAAGATTTTAGAACGATTTTGCATATTCATATACCATCCAAACTTCGGTAATTATAGTGGAATCAAATCGATTAAATCCAACGCTTTATTTTAATGCAGTCGATGAATACCATTAATGGTTGTAACCTAAAGCATAATAGAGGTTTATCGAATTTTCACAGGCTCCGGCGATTCGATGAGGACGCGGAGATTGTCCGCTGTTTTACATCGTTTTACGAAATATGCTAATTGCACAATCGCCTTCGGAAAGGTCGTTACTGCGTTCTGCTTACCGCATGAATTCTTTGTTAAATATCCGTTTAGCGTTTGGCACTTTTTGATTACCTTGGTATTAAGTTTAGAAGAAACAATTTCGAAAGCGCGGACATTTATTTTTCACCGCCTGGATTTATCATTAAAATGTTTGCAGCGTAATGCGCCAAATAAACTTATGGAACTTTTCCAGCTTCGTACATTTAAAGAAGTAGCCGAAACTCTGAATTTCACGAAGGCTTCCGAAAACCTTTATCTGACACAATCGGCAGTTAGCCATCAGATAAAGGCACTTGAGGAAGAGCTCGGCGTAAGGCTATTTGTTCGTGGGAAAGGAGGAGTAAAGCTGACCGATTCAGGAAAGGTGGCGCTTGGATTTGCGGCCCGGATATTGAAAGAAGCGCAGCGATTGCAGGATCACGTTTCCGAAAGAGAAGATCAGCTTGTCGGGCGCGTCAGAGTTGCGGCCGCTACTCAGGCATTGGTTCATCTTTTCGCGCCTCTTTTTGAGGAATTTATGGACGCGACACCAAGCGTTGACCTCCTATTCCGCACAACGGTTTCAACGGATCAGACGATCGATGATATTTTAAACGGCGTGGCCGATATCGGTTTTGCTTCCCTCCCGGTCTACTCACCCAATTTGGAAGTTAAGGCCCTATTCGAAGATGAACTGAAATTGGTCTCCGGTCCAAAGCACGCGTTTTCCAATAGAAAAGAAGTAACTGTTTCCGAACTCGAAAATGAACGGTGGATTCTATTTGAGCGCGGCGCCTCGATCCGTAGGGAGACCGACAGCTTTTTCAAGACAGTCGGCGCAGAACCGGAAATGGCTCTCGAATCAAACGACACTTATTTTGTAAAACTGATGATCGAACATGGCCTCGGGATTTCACTTATTCCCTCCTGGGCAGTAAAAGAAGAGGTTAAAGCCGGCAGACTGACATGCTCCCGAATCGCGGATACCGAACTCAAACGATCTGTGGCGATGGTGTCTCTAAAGAAAACCCCTTCGGCGCCGATCAGTGCGTTCCGCGAGTTTATAATCAAAAACCAGGCGAGACTTCAGGAATTTGCGTCGTAATAATAGACCATTTATCGCTTTCCGTTCCTTTTTTTCGGAATTTTTTTGCCGCCAGCCGGCTTCTTTTGCACTATCCTTTGAGAAAAGGTTTAATGGAGCGATTAATCGGCAAAACCGGCCGCTCTTGGGCAGTTATTGGCTCAGCAAAACTCTAATTGGGCATAAGAAAAGTCTCTAATACGCCTCGACATAAAGAACTTAAAAACAGAACGAAAATATCTCAATGGGTAAACGACTAAATTTTATTCTGCTTGTAATTCTCGTAATCATCGTGCTGTTCATCTCGCCGCGCTCGTTCTTGCTGCGGTCTTTTCCTTTTTTGGGAGTTTGGCCTTTTACTGGCTCGTCGATCAGGTGCTCCGTCTGAGAGTAACCGAGGACCAGGAGTTAAGGGGTCTTGACCGGTCACAGCATGGTGAGGAGGTGACTTAAATAACCTGGCGGCTTGAGTGCAAATGGGGGAATCGCCATGGGAAAGCGATGAACGTGGACAAACTCGCTTACGATCGTACCAGATCTTCACCTTCCATTAGCTTCATAACGTCTGTATTGATGAAGATTGCCAAAGTTCGGGGAAACTTCAAGCATAATTATTATACAAACCTTTGAGCTATTGCCGCCTTGACTCTCCTTTCGCTTCCCCATAAACTTGCCAGACGGATATAATTTGTTTCTAAAGATTAGGGCTTAGGCGTCATAAAACATTTGAGCTTCGTAAGTTCCGTCTCAATCTCCCGGTTGGTTTAATCCTGAAAGACCGGTAAGGTTTGAGCATTCCGCTTTGCATTCTGATCGCGCTTTATAGCCGGATCATTGCGTTATTAATTTATCAATACAATTTTAGGGAGGTTCGATATGCGTCGATTTAATTCAGCGTTTTTGTTTTTGGCTGCGGTTATGTTAATTTCCGCGGCAATGAGTGGCTGTAATAATGAGGGTACCGGGGGGAAATCTTCAACCGCCGAGACGGCTGCCGACGGAAAAATTCCCATCACCACATCTTCAGAAGAGGCAAAAAAAGAGTTTTTGCAGGGGCGTGATCTCGCCGAAAAACTCAAGCTGCAGGATTCACTAGAGCATTACGACAAAGCGATCTCGCTCGACCCCAATTTCGCTCTTGCGGAATTAGGACGGGCAAACGCTTCTCAAACCGCCAAGGAGTTTTTCGACCATTTAAAAAAGGCTGTTAGTTTAGCAGACAAGGCTTCCGAAGGAGAGAAATTTTTGGTTCTCGCAAACGAAGCGGGGGCAAACGGCGATGTCGTAAAACAAAAAGAGTACCTCGATAAACTTGTCGCGGCTTATCCAAAAGACGAGCGTGCCCATTTTAGCCTGGGCGGCTATTACTATGGACAACAGGACTATGCCAAGGCGATCGAGCATTACAAGAAGGCGACCGAGCTAAATGCGACATTTTCCCCGGTTTACAACATTCTGGGCTACGCCTACCGGCAAAACGGAGATTTCGCGAATGCCGAACAGGCCTTCAAGAAATATATCGAGTTAATTCCCGACGACCCGAATCCCTATGATTCTTATGGCGAATTGCTGCTCAAAATGGGCAAGTATGAAGATTCGATAGCACAATACCAAAAGGCGCTTGCCATCGATCCCAATTTCAATGCCTCACATACCGGGATTGCCGCCAATCTGATGTATATGGGTAAGCCAGATGAAGCGAGGGCCGAGCTTAAGAAAATTACCGATACTGCACGAAGCGACGGCGACCGCGCGGCAGCGCTGTTTGGCATGACCGTAGTCGATCTTGACAGCGGTCAGATGGACAAGGCGCTCGAACATGTCGATACGCAGTATTCAATGGCGGAAAAGACAAAAGACTCGGCCGCCATGGCTGGCAATCATCAGACCAAAGGTGTGATCCTGCTTGAGATGGGAAAATTCGATGAGGCTATGGCGGAGTTTGAAAAAGCCGTCAAAATTACGGACGAATCTGATCTTTCCCAGGAAATTAAGGACAATACGAAGCTCTTTGATCATTACAACAAGGCCACTGTTGCCTTAGGTAAAAATGACTTGGAGGCTGCGAAGACCGAAGCGGAAGAGTTTCGGAAAGGCGCGGAGGCATCAAAGAATCCGGCGCAAATAAGGCAGGCGCACGAACTGGCCGGTAGAATTGCGTTGCAAGAAAAGGATTATGACAAGGCAATCGCCGAACTGGAACAGGCGAGTCAGCAAAATCCGCACAACCTATATCGTCAGGCGCTTGCCTATCAGGGTAAGGGCGACGCCGAAAAAGCAATGGAATTCGGCAAAAAGGCTGCCGAGTTTAATTCGTTGCCGGATATCAACTATGCTTTTGTGCGTACAAAAGCTAAGAAGATGGCGGCGGATGCCAAAGCCGGTTGATAAATCGAGTGACCTGCAATGAGTTGGAACCGTCAGCTTGGAAAAACGCACGAAAGTTGCGGAATTCCCAGTCGGCGGCTTCTCAAGCGGGTCCGAAAAGACTTGAAGCGCTGAAAGCGATAAACATAATAACCCGGGGTGAGCGACGCCTGAACCCCGGGTCAATTGTGTCACATCTTCCGACTCTAAAGGGGTCAACAGTTAAACCATGGATCCGCGGTTCATTATTCGGTTAAAAATGGTTCGGTTAACATTTTCCTTAGGGTAACTTTCTCTATTTCATCAAATTCACGGACACCAATTGTAATTTCTTTCTGCGGAACATCATCGCGATAAGTTCCGTGCAGTAAATCCCATATTGCCAGACCACTCGACCAATTCGAGTCCATTTCATCCTCAACAATCGAATGATGAATACCGTGAAGCCTTGGAGTTACGATAAGGTTTTGCAGCATTCTTTCAAAATCTTTAGGCAGTCTGATATTCGAATGGTGAAAAAGTATATTACCAAACAAAAGAGTTTGCCAGACCTTCAGAGCCTGCGGTGAAACTCCGATCAGCAGAATTTGCCCCGCTCGCCAAGGGACAGACAGCAACATTTCAACAAAATGAAACCGAATTGCGGTTGACGCAGTCAAATCCAGATCAGCATGATGGATTTTATGAAAACGCCAAATAAGAGGGCTTTTATGAGTTAGAACATGCCAGATATACAACGTGTAATCTAATAAAATTACTGCCAGTGCAGTTTCGACAAACCTGGGTAATTCACGTGTTTTGACCATGCCAATATCATATTTTTCTACATAACGTGTGAGTCTTTTAGTTATGGGCTTTTCAACGATACTTAATGTTAAAGCGGTAAGCGAGGCTACAGCGAGGTTTCGTATCGTGCTGACTTCTTTATTTTCTACCTGTTTACGAAGTGGGCGTTTTTTTTCCATAACATAAAACAACGCAAATGCCCCAATTGAGATTATCCCGGTTAACCATTTCATATTTCCATTGTATCTTATAAAAGACGTTGACCTTCGGCACTACCCGGGCATGGACAGCTTACGAAAATGACTGCCAAATTCTAATGTTCAAAGATAAAGAGCCTAGCGGATAATGTCCACATTTTGTGCCACCCAACGAAAAAGGGACGCCGCTAGACGCCCCCGAAGGTTACCCAAAAGATTGGCTCCACAGGTAAGACTCGAACTTACAACCCTTCGGTTAACAGTCTTGGTGTGCTGAATTAAATGGGATTTAGTGAAGTTTCCTCATCCTTCTAAACTCAATAAAAACAATAGTCTACACGTTTTCTTGATTTAATGGAATTTCATTGTGTTTAGTGGTTTTTCAAGTACTAGAGGAAACTTTAGAGGAAACCACGATGACCAAAAACACAGACTGGCGCACCCAGAATCGAAAAAAAGACGGAAGTATCAAAACGATAAAAGGGAATCTTTACGCCCGGATTCAATATATCGATGAAGCAACCGGGAAGAGAAAGGAACGCTTACGACGTGCAAAGAATCGGACACATGCCTGGAACCTCGTAAAACAAATGAGAGGCGAGCTTCAAGACAACGGACAATCCGCACTTGAATCCGATAAGATTACGTTTGATCAGTTAGCGGATAAATATGACAAGATCTACTTAAACACCGGAGTTTTACCTGCCGCTCCTCGTCCTCGCCTGCCTTTTCTTCTGCCTCCAAAATATGATTCATCAACTTCTATCTCTCCGCTTAAAAACTCACCTGCTTCTTCCTCCAAATGGACACTGATTATCCTCCGCAAACGCTCAAAATAATATGCCGCCGTTTTTCTGTTTACACCTACCAGATCAGAAGCACACCGGGCAGTTGTTCCTGCAACAAAATGTTCTATCAACTTGTTCTGTTTTACTCGACCCAATCTGCTCTTTCTCATACTGCCCTAATACTACACTTTACGTGTTATCTGGGTCAGCCCCATTTTATTTATTGATAATCAGTAAGTCTGACGATTGATCCGTTGTCCAAAACACTTCCGTCGATTCCGATCGTCCGGAATGTCACCAGCTCGGTTTTTATCGAAAAAAGCATAAAACTCTGAACCTGATCATTTCCAAAAGCGAAAAATGGACTCTCCTTTTTAAAATTATGTTTTCGGAGCTTTCCGCCGACACCGCTTGTAAAATAATGGACGCCGCTTTGGGGTTTTGTCCTTTCATAGACGTGGTCATGACCATTGATCGAAATCTGAACTCCATATTTAATATAGAGCGGCTCAAGTAGTTTTCGAACCCGGAGCATTTCCTCGTTGTCGGGTCCGTTGAGTCCGTGCCGGTCAGCGGATGAATATAGCGGGTGATGCAAAAAGACTATTTTCCATATAGCACTTGATCTGGCCAGTCGCTCTTCGAGCCATTTTAGCTGTCGCCTGGTTTCTTCAGAAGGTTCAAAAGCAACCATTTCGGTCGAGTCAACGGCAAAAAATTCAACCAAATTTTCTTTCTTTGCAAATGAATAGTAAGTTCCCGTTCCCATATTCATGATCATCTGCTGCAGGAGCACGCCGGTTTTGCTTCTCGCATCGTGATTACCGATAACACCTCGGAATTCCACCCCGTTAGTAAAAAGTGGCGCGTATGGTTTGATAAACTTTTTTTCAAAATCCTTTGGCGAACCATTTTCATAAATGTTGTCCCCGAGAAACAACATTAGATTAAAATTCGTTTTGCGCTGAACGCTGAAAAGTTGCTGAGCAAGTCTGTACTGGTCTTTCCCACCGGTTCCCGAATCTCCGATCGCAACAAATCGGACTTCATTCTGATCCAATTGCGAATCAGGAAGAGAATCCAAATTCCCGGTTTGACCAAAGACCGAAATGGCAAAACTTACTTGAATTATCAAGATCGCAAGAATCTTCAGATTGCTTTTTTTCAATAACATAAAATTACCTCTCAATTAAATGAAAAAGCAGACCGCGTTTTTTTAAATAACTCGATTAACTTTCCTTTTTAATTATTTCCTCGAAAATGTTCTTTTCTACGGTTTTCAAATGCAGATCACGCTGCGGAAATGGAATTCTTATCTTCGCTTCCTTTAAAGCCTTATGAACATCAACCGCGACGGCACTGTAAACACGCCTCCATTGGTCGGCGATGGTTGTCCACGCTCTGAGTTCAAAATTTAGCGAGTTTTCGCCAAACCCCATAAATACTGCGTTTGGTTCGGGGTTTGTTAAAATGTCAGGGTTGTTTAGAGCTGCGTTCGTGAGCAGTTCAAGAACTTGTTCGGGATCACTGTCATAACCGACCCCGACGCTGATTTCAATTCTTCGGCATTTATCTCCGTGA
>JBGTGX010000105.1:0-9581 GCA_041746475.1 Pyrinomonadaceae bacterium
TACAAGTTCCTCATAACTCGGCGGCAACAAACTCGCCTGCCTCTGATCATATCGCTTGAATACCACTTTCCTTTTCATAAGAAATATTTTATCAAATACCGCTTTTAAACGAAAAAAGAGACTGCCTTTTCAGACAGCCTCGTCTTTGGAAATTCATATTCTGGATTCGGTCAGATAACCTGTTCGCCGTAACGTAAGTTGCCGGCATGAGCTTGCGCTTTATTCCACCGACATTTATCAGTTTTTAACTACTTTAGCTATTAACCTCGTCCCGCATTTTTTTATTGCCTTTCCAGTTATTGCCGGTTTAATCGGCTCAAATAGTCTGGCGGCGTTTCGATTGAACTTTCTGTCATATCAATCACCTCCGGTACTTTTAGCTTACTCCTATTGGATTCTGATTGTCAAAAATTTGTTCAGTTTTGTCGACACATAAGATAAATATTCAAACTGCTGAACTGATTATTCCAATCAATAAGACGAATTCGAATCAAATCGCTTTTTGTACCAAGCTACTGGATTGCTCTTATTTTTTCGTCTTCAGAGACCTGTCACGCTAAGCTGCCTTCGGTGCCGCATCTTTCACGGCATCGGATACGCCATCTTCAAAGCTTTTGAAGTTTTCGTTAAAAAGGTTGGCCAAGTGTCTGGCTTTTGCGTCGTATTCGTCTTTGTCTTCCCAGGTGTTTCTCGGGTTTAGCACTTCACTTGGAACATCTGGGCACGTTGTCGGTACGAGAACTCCAAATACCGGATGCGCTTCGAAATCTGACTTTGCTAATTCGCCGTTAAGGATCGCACGTATCATCGCACGGGTATGATGGATCGACATACGTTTGCCAACTCCATATGCTCCGCCGCTCCAACCTGTATTGACGAGCCAGCAATGAGCCTTGTGTTTTTCCATTTTTTCTGCCAATAATTCGGCATAATCCGAAGGATGGAGAGGCATAAACGGAGCTCCAAAACATGCCGAAAATGTTGCGGTAGGTTCTGTGACGCCCTTTTCGGTTCCGGCAACTTTTGCTGTGTAGCCTGAAATGAAGTGATACATGGCTTGTTCACGCGTCAATTTGGATACCGGCGGCAGTACACCAAACGCATCCGCGGTCAGCATAATCACGTTTTGAGCGTTTCCGCCATAACCTTTTTCGACGATATTGTTTATCGATTCAAGCGGGTATGAAGCTCTTGTGTTTTCTGTTTTGGAACCATCGTCTAGATCGAGTTTACCCGTTGATTCGTCATAAACGACATTTTCCAAAACGGTCTCACGCATTGCCGTTGTTTTATAAATATCGGGTTCCATTTCGGGATTGAGCTTTATAACTTTTGCATAACAGCCGCCTTCATAATTGAAAACGCCTTCATCAGACCAGCCGTGTTCGTCGTCACCGATCAACGCACGTTCGGGGTCAGCGGAGAGCGTAGTTTTTCCTGTACCTGAAAGTCCAAAGAATATCGCGACATCCCCTTTTTCGCCGACATTTGCCGAGCAATGCATCGACATAACACCCCTTTGCGGCATCAGGTAATTCATTACGGAGAAAATTCCTTTTTTAGTTTCGCCCGCATACGAGGTTCCGCCTACGAGGATAAGCTTCTGAGAAAAATCCGCCAGAATAAACGTTTCGGAATTCGTTCCATCCGTTTCCGGATTCGCTTTAAAACTTGGAATATTTATTACAGTGAATTCCGGGTGAAATGCTTGTGCCGAGGTTTTGCGAACAAACATATTACGCGCAAAAAGCGAATGCCAGGCAAGTTCGTTGATGATGCGAACGGGAAGTTGGTAGCTCCGATGAGCACCGGCGTATGTGTCGCGGACAAAAAGCTCTTTCCCGTCGAGATAATTCATCATTCGATCTTTGATATCGTTGAATTTATCCTGTGAAAAAGGTTTGTTTACTTTGCCCCACCAGATCTTATCTTCTGATGTCGATTCTTTGACTATAAATTTGTCATTGGCGGAACGTCCCGTATGTTCGCCGGTTTCGACGATAACGGCTCCGTCTTTCGAAATGATGCCTTCATTCCGGTCTTCAATGATTTCGTATAATTCGTCTGCGTTCAGATTCCAAAAAACTTTTGCAGGATTTCTTATCCCGTATTCTGACAGCTCGTAGTTTGTGTTTTTCCGCCCGATTTCTTCGGTCTCTCGTTTTAGATTCGGTTCCATCTTGTCTCCAAAATAAATTTGTTTTGTGATAAAAACGAGCAATCAGCTCATCCTTTCGAAAGTATTTCGCTAGTGTAACAATCCATTAACAAAAGTTAAAGGAAATGAACAGCAATAAAACGTTCCGATATGAATGCCGAATTTAATGCTTCTGATCCGTCGCCTTACCAGGTTTTGCGTTGAACACGGTATGAAAAACTATCGCTGAAATAATTATTAGGCCTCCAAGAATCGCCCATTTAGAAGGAGTCTCTTGAATGAAAAGGAAAACCCAAACTGGATTCAGAAGAGGTTCGACAAATCCAATGATACTCGCATCCAAAGACCGCACACCTTTCGCAAGTCCGTAAGTAAAAAAAATATATGCCAAACCGATCTGCACGATTCCAAGATACGAGATGGCCATAAGATCATTCGTGGTCGGAATCTGGGGGTTCGTGAGGATCAGCGGCAGCATAAAGATCACGATAATAATATTGCCGTATAAAACCGAAAGTGCCGGGTTGAATTTCAACGCACGCGGATGCCTCAGAAGAATAAAATACATTCCCAAACAAACTCCTGAAACGAGCCCTGCGATGTTCCCGGCAAAGATATTTGTCGCCAATTTGTTTTGCGCGTTTGGCGCTTCAAGGAAGAATAAACTCATTCCGGCGAGGCAAACCGCGACTGTGATCAAATCCTTAAGGCGAAATTTTTCCTTTAGTAACAATGGAGCAAAAACTAAAATATAGATCGGGGCGGTGTACTGGAGAAAAATCGCATTTGCGGCGGTTGTGTTTTTGTTTGCGTAAACAAAAGCGGATAGCGTTCCTGCATAAAACAGCGACGTGAAAACGATAAACCAATCGAATTTCAGCTGCTTCTTAAAAGCGATAAAAATTCCGACAGTAATTGCCGCAAAAAATGCACGTCCGAAATTTACATGAAATGCATCGAGAGTTGTGAGCTTAATGAATAATCCGCCGGTGCTCCAAAGCAGTACAGCAATGAGGACAAGCAGAATCGGTGGGAAATTTTGTGCTTTTGTATTAGTCTCCACAAGAAGTTTTTACCGCAGAGTGCGCAGAGTCCGCAGAGATTTTTTTCCGAAAAATTTAAACACGAAATTGGGTTTTCAGATTGCCTCAAATCTCCACGACTCCGCGTCTCTGCGGTAAACTACTCTTTTGCTGACAGAGCGTCGTCAATCGTTTCACGGAGCTTTTTCGCCGAAGTCGTTGCGGGTTCCAGTACGATTCTTTCAACGCCGTAGATTTTTTTGCCGAAAACGCCATTCCAAGGTGGAATAACGATTGAAACTGAGCCTTGCGCTTGAGCCTGGCAGGCAAGGCGCATGAATGGTTTTGGTTCATCGCCCTGTCTGTATCCGAAAACCTTCATCTGCTTTCGTTCGAGTGTTTGAACGTCTTCGAGATTTTCCGCTCCGCCTATCACGCCGACCCAACAAGTACCGCATGCGGCCGAACGGCATTCGACCGGAATTACACCTTCGCCGCAGCGTTCGTCCATTTCGAGCCAGTTTTGAGAATGATCACGCGCCGCACCCGAAGCAATTTCTTCGTCATAAATAATATCGAATTTCGCGCCCTTTTTCGTTTCATCCCAAGTCACTTTAAATTCCTTATTTATGGTTTTTAGAAACCCCAGAATTCCTTGTTTCGCCTCACGCTTTCGCGCTGCCAAGACCTTATTCGGAGACTTTGATAAGAGACCTTTTGCTTTTACCGCGTCTCCTTTTTCCGCTTTGAACGTCTCAAGACCGGTTTGAATAAGAGTCATCAAACCGACCGCTGTTATTCCGATAAGCAAAGAGCTTTCGGACTTTACTCCCTTTGCCACTGACTTTGCGATCATGCGGATCTCGTTTGCCAAATCTATTTTGTCTGATTCGAAAGATCTCGAACGTTCGACGATCGCGTGTTTTACATCCGCCCAAAAACGATGCCCCCAAAGAAATTTGTGCGAGGTGTCAACCTGCGTCAAGAGCGAATAATCACCCTGCATCGCAAAACCATGCAGCGCAGTTTTCAGATCTTCGGCTTTCTCCAAATAACGATGAAGCGGTAATGGATAAAACCGAAACCAAACCTGCGCCGCGATCCTGTCGACTTCGTGGATTTCCGGAAGCAGACGACTCAACGTTTCCTGCCACTGGTTTTCCGTAAAATGATTTAAATGTTCTTCAAACGCGGTCGAATAATTTTTACTCATAAAAGCCTCTTCAAGAGAATATGCAGAAACACGCACGCAGTAAGTGTGCAATCTTTGTTGAATATGCAGAAACACGTACGAAGTAAGTGTGCGATCTTTGTCTTTCCGGCAACAATCTCAATCACTAAAATAAACAGGAATTTAATCAAAGTTTGGCTGGAAATACAAACTTTGCGGCATTTTTCTTGCCCCCCCCTGAACCTGTGATAATGTCCGTATCGGTTTACAAAGGCACACTCCCGAACTGTTTGTGCTCCCCCATTCTCCATTTCACCAAAGGAGGTCCTCCCATGGACGGGCGAATTATTATTCTCAAGGAAAGAATTCTCAAAAACCTAAAGAAAGACTGGACGATTGCCGAAATGTCGGATTCGATCAATCTATCGGAATCACATTTACAAAAGCTATTTAATAAAGAAACGGGGGAACCGCCCGCTCAATTCGTAAAATATTTGCGTCTTGAAAAAGCCAGAGAACTCCTGGAAGACAGGGAGTTTTTTCTAGTCAAGGAAATCCGAGCAAAGGTTGGAATAGAAGGTGCAAGTCATTTTACCCGAGATTTTAAAGAAAGATACGGCTTGTCTCCGTCAGAATACCGCGCGACATATTGGCAGAAATACGAAATTGCGAACTCAGAAGATAACAAATAATAGAATCAGCCAAGTGAAAGTAGTTTTCGCTAAGAGATAATCGTATACAAAACAACTGCCAAAGAAATAGCATAGGGCATACGTAGAAATCGAAGAGACGAAATTTACTTTTCGAACTTGGCGGCAAAATTATGAAACTTTCGCTAAATAATCTTGGAAGCGTCCTGATTATCTTTTTCTCTATTGTTGCAAATGGGCGCGTAATTCAGAAATATTTCTTTGGTGAATTACCGCGGCAACAACAAACGGAAGAAGTGTCATCGAAACAGGCAGAAATAAAGAAACGGTTCGACCTCTCTGATGTCAAAGTAACCGATAAATCGAAAATATTAGTGCTTGCCCTGAGTCCGAGTTGTGGATATTGCACCAACAGCGCTCCCTTTTACAATCGTCTAATTGAGAATTCAAAAGGCAAAGATATTAAGTTGATTGCGGTATTTGGTGATGGCGAAGCAGGCGGAAGAAATTATTTAGATAAGCTCGGACTCAACCACATAGAGGTAAAGCCACCGTCATTACTTGACTTTCCTGTCAGGGGGACGCCGACGTTGATCTTGTTTGATAGCAAGGGCGAGGGCGGACCAAAAGATCGCATTTCGTGGACAGTGCCGAATTCCGATGACGCATGGCTTGTGCTCGACCGAAATGGCAATGGAGGCATCGACAACGGAGTGGAAATGTTTGGTAATTTTACAGACCAACCGGCATCGATTCCACTTGGCGAAAGAAACGGCTTTTACGCGCTTGCAGAATTTGATAAACCCCAAAACGGCGGTAATGCAGATGGGGAAATAAGTGCTCAGGATGTGGTGTTTAATGACCTAAGGCTCTGGCAGGACATGAACCATAACGGCATTTCCGAGCCCAATGAGCTAAAGACGGTACTACCCTGCGCTTGACAAAAATTTCGCCAGCACGTATATTCTGAAGTTTCGGACTTTTGTCTGGCGCAAGCCAAGGAACGCAAGTTCAACGGTTTGTTTGAAACGCAGGGGCGTTTGGTTTAACTATCAAAAGTGCCAACAATTATTGTGGCGTAAATTCAAACGACAGCATCTTTTTGGGATGTCCCATCGTTTTGTGACAAAGCTAATCGTAAAGATTACTAATCTATTTAATAGGTCACGCTACAGAAAAGTTGAGAAGAAGGAATGAGCCTGCGTGTGAATTCCTGATTATAAGGTTTAACACCCAAAAATTTAGGACAACGTAGCCGCTTGTGCTAACTGCCGGATATGATCCGGTAAGAGGCAGGTTACGGGGTATTTTACGCTTTAAAATATGACGGCGACAAGACGCCAGCGGTACGGATTTTATGCCAACTATTAATCAGCTTGTAAGAAAAGGTCGTAAGAAACTTGTGGACAAAACTGCGAGTCCCGCGCTTCAGGGGTGTCCGCAAAAACGCGGAGTTTGCACGAGGGTTTATACGCAGACGCCGAAAAAACCTAACTCGGCACTGCGGAAGGTCGCACGTGTTCGTCTGACCAATGGAATTGAGGTAACAACTTATATTCCGGGAATCGGACATAACCTTCAGGAGCACTCAATTGTTTTGATTCGCGGCGGGCGTGTAAAGGATCTACCGGGTGTTCGTTACCACGTTATCCGTGGAACGTTGGATTCGTCAGGTGTTGAAGGAAGAAATCAGTCGCGCTCAAAATACGGCGCGAAACGACCAAAGGGAGCGAAGTAATTTCAAATTTAAGATTTAAGATTTTCGGAAAAGAACCGCTGATCGCAAATCACAGATAAATTTATGCCAAGAAGAAGAGCCCAAGTAAAACGAGATATTTTGCCCGATCCGATCTATAACAGTCAGATCGTTTCCAAGTTTATTAACGGCATTATGCTGACCGGGAAAAAATCGACAGCCGAAAAAATCTTTTATGGTGCAATGGAAGAAATTGCCGAAAAGACGAGCGAAGATCCGCTGAAAATTTTTAAGAGTGCACTCGATAACGTTGCACCGAATCTTGAAGTTAAGTCACGCCGCATCGGTGGTGCAACATATCAGGTTCCTATCGAAGTTACGCGTGATCGGCGAAATGCATTGGCGATTCGATGGATCGTTTCGCATGCACGCGCACGCGGCGAGAAAACGATGAAGGAAAGACTCGTTGGGGAATTGCTCGATGCGAGCAGCAATCGCGGCAGCGCAGTAAGAAATAAAGAAAATGTTCACAGAATGGCGGATGCAAATAAAGCGTTTGCTCATTACAGATTTTAAGAAAGTTTCGCTTTCGAAGTTACGAAGCAGATAAAGGCAATGTCAAAGATCACGTTAGACAGATTTAGAAACATCGGCATCATGGCTCATATTGACGCGGGTAAAACCACGACAACCGAGCGTGTGCTTTTTTATACAGGTGTTTCGCACAAGATCGGTGAGGTTCATGACGGCGCAGCCACGATGGACTGGATGGAGCAGGAGCAAGAGCGCGGTATTACTATTACTTCAGCCGCGACTACCTGTTTCTGGAAGCGTAACGAGGTCGAATACAGAGTTAACATTATTGATACACCCGGACACGTTGATTTCACGATGGAAGTGGAACGCTCCTTGCGTGTACTCGATGGAGCAGTTGCAGTTTTCGACGGTGTTGCGGGAGTAGAACCGCAATCCGAAACTGTTTGGCGCCAGGCTGACAAATATCGTGTTCCAAGACTCTGTTTTATTAACAAATTAGATAGAGCAGGTGCTTCCTTTGAGCGTTCGTTTAAGTCGCTTGAAGAACGGCTTGGTGCAAATGCGATCGCACTTCAAATTCCAATCGGTTTGGAAGAGCATTTTCTCGGTGTCGTTGATTTGATCACGATGAAAGCGCTTATTTGGAATGATGAAACAAAGGGTGCCGAATACGAAACAAAAGAAATTCCGCCCGAACTTCAGGAAAAAGCCGAAGCCGAACGCGAAAAAATGATCGAAGCTGTTTCCAGCGTTGATGATCATTTGATGGAAAAATATCTCGAAGGCGAAGAAATCACGGAAGATGAGATCCGCGCCGCACTTCGCAGAGGCACACTCGAGCTTAAGATCGTTCCCGTGGTTATGGGAACTGCCTTTAAGAATAAAGGCGTTCAGACATTACTTGATGCGGTTGTAGATTTTTTACCCAGTCCTTTGGATGTTCGCGCAATTGAAGGCGTAAATCCCGATACTGACGAGGTCGAAAAACGTGAAGCTGACGATGATGCTCCGTTGTCCGGTCTGGTCTTTAAATTGATGGCGGACAAGCATTTAGGACAACTGGCCTTTGTCAGACTTTACAGTGGAACCGTTGCCGCAGGTTCTTACGTTATAAACACCGCAAAAAAACAAACCAAAGAACGTGTGGGGCGCATCATGCGTATGCACGCAAATAAAAGGGAAGACATAGATTCGGCATCGGCTGGTGAAATTATCGCGATCGGCGGTATGAAGAATGTCACCACTGGCGACACGATCTGTAATCTGGAAAATCCGATCATTCTTGAATCTATAGATTTTCCGGATCCGGTTGTACAGGTTGCCGTCGAACCGAAAACCCGCGCTGATCAGGATAAAATGGGTATTGCGCTTGGCAGGCTCGCTCAAGAAGATCCAAGTTTCCAGGTTACGACCGACCATGAAACCGGACAAACGATCATTGCCGGGATGGGTGAATTGCACCTCGATATTATCGTCGACCGGATGAAACGTGAGTTTGGTGTTGAAGCAAGCGTTGGTAAACCACAAGTGGCATACCGCGAAACGATCACGATCCCTGCCGAAGGGAAAGAAATATTCAAGAAACAATCAGGTGGCCGCGGGCAATTTGCACACGTTGAATTGTCGATCGAACCGGCTCCTGGTGAAGAGTTTGTCTTTGAAGACAAGATCACCGGCGGTGCGATTCCAAAACAATTTATCAGACCTGTTGAAAACGGAATTAAAGATGCTCTGCAGCGGGGTTATTTGGCCGGGTATGAGCTTGTAGATATCAAAGCAACTTTGACTTTTGGGTCATTCCACGAAGTAGACTCGGACGAGCGTTCGTTCCAAATTGCCGGAAGTCTTGCGTTTCAGGATGCAGTTAAGAAAGCAAAGCCTGTTCTGCTGGAGCCGGTTATGAAGGTCGAAGTTGTCACTCCGGAAGAATATATGGGCGCTGTAAACGGCGACTTGAACCGACGGCGCGGGCAAATCGAGAAGATGGAACCGCGTCCCGGGAATGCGTCAGTCATTACGGCATTTGTGCCGCTTTCTGAAATGTTCGGATATACAACGGATTTGCGTTCTTCGACACAGGGTCGCGCTACCTCGTCGATGCACTTTGAACGATATGAAAAAGCGCCGGCAAATATTTCTGAAGAAATTATTGCAAAGGTTAGAGGGGTAGCCAGCTAAAGAATTTTTAGGAGAAAGAAAAGAGATTATGAGCAAAGAGAAGTTTGACAGGAGTAAGCCGCACGTAAATATCGGGACGATAGGACACGTGGATCATGGGAAGACGACGTTGACGGCAGCGATCACGACGGTGTTGGCGAAAGGAAACGACAAGATCAACGTGAGAGCG
>JBGTGX010000106.1:0-51724 GCA_041746475.1 Pyrinomonadaceae bacterium
CGTTAAAAGAGAAATGTGAAGGTTTATATCCTTTTTTACGGGATAAATTCGTCTTGGAAAAAACTTCGCGGATCGCGTCATAAGCTTTGATGTAAGTCACGGGATTCGAACGCGGTGTTCGGCCAATTGGCGATTGATCAACCATAATTGCGTCATCGACATAGTCTGCTCCCCGAAGCTCTTTATAGAAGCCTGTGTGAATTTTTCCGTCACCTAATTCTTTTTGAACCCCGGAAAAAAGAACATCGTGGACGAGCGTCGATTTTCCGGAGCCTGACACGCCGGTAACACAAACAAACATATCGAGAGGAATTTCCAAATCGATATTTCTTAGATTGTGTTCGCGCGCGCCGAAGATCTCAATAGTTCGATTCCCGGGTTCTCTACGAGTTTGCGGGATTTTTATTTCGTTTTCGCCGCGCAGATATTTTCCGGTTAGCGAGTTTTTGTCGGCGAGCAATTTTTCAAACTTTCCTTCAAAGATCAATTCGCCTCCAAGTTCGCCGGCAAACGGACCGATGTCGAGAATGTGATCCGCAGCCCGCATCATTTCTTCGTCGTGTTCTACAATGAGAAGCGTATTTCCGATGTCGCGCAGGTTTTTGAGGATCTTTATCAAACGCGCATTGTCCCTTGGATGAAGACCAATTGTAGGTTCGTCCAAAACGTATATCGTCCCAACCAGGAGCGAGCCAAGATTTGTCGCAAGCTGGATACGCTGCGCCTCGCCTCCAGAAAGCGTGGATGCCAAACGGTCGAGTGTCAGATAATCCAGACCAACATCCAACATAAATTTTATACGGCGACGAATTTCGAGGAGGAGTTTTTCACCGATCTTAGCTCGTTCTTCGGTGAGCTCTAAGTTCAGAAAGAATTTTTGGGCGTCGGCGATAGTAAGCGAAACGACCTCTGGTAAATTTCTACCTCCGATCTTTACTGCGCGGGATTCGATTCTCAGTCTGCCGCCATCGCAATCCGGGCATCTTGTGTAACCGCGATACTTTGCCAAGAAAACCCGCACATGGAGTTTGTATTTCTTTTTCTCTTTCCACTCAAAAAAACCGTCGACGCCCCGCCAAACTCCTTTTCCTTTTAAAATTGCGCGGTGCTGTTCGGTGGTTAAATCGGCATATGGAACATCGATCGGAATATTTTCCTCCGCCGCAAATTCCTTTAGTTCACGAAATGCCCAATGATGCTGCGGAGAAACAAATGGCGCAACGGCCCCCTTTTTGATCGACACATTCTTGTCGGGGACGACGAGGTCATAGTCAATTCCAGTCGTGTTTCCAAATCCCTGACATGTTGGGCAGGCACCAAAAGGCGAATTAAAGCTAAACAAATGAGGTTCCGGCTCTTCGAATTCTGTGCCATCATTTTTACAAATAAAGGCTTCAGAGAATTTTAACAACTTGCCATTCGTCGTTTCTATTACCGCGGATTTGCTCTCGCGAAAGCAAGTTTCTAGCGAATCTACAAGACGTTTCCTGATCTTCTTGTCCGCTTTTAGCCGATCAACCAAAACAAACGTGTCGTCAAAACTCTCAAAAATGAAATCTTCAGGACGATTCAACTCAATTATCGCGCCTTTTCGATAAAGACGAGAAAATCCGTGTCCAAGAGTAGTCATTAAAACGGCAGTCGCATTTTGTGTTTCGGCGGATGAATTGAAGAAAAGATCGATCGAAAATAAAATGAGAAATTTCGCGCCCTTCTCGAGAGTCTCAAGAATTTCGTCCGCCGCCGATTCGGGCGAATCTTTTTTTACTTCTTTTCCGCATTTATAGCAAAAAGTTTCGCCAACTCTCGCAAACAGCAGCCGCAAATAATCGTAAATTTCCGTTTGAGTGGCAACCGTCGAACGCGGGTTTCGGGTCGAATTTTTTTGTTTGATAGCGATGGCCGGTGCGATTCCGATTATTTCATCAACATCCGGTTTATCCATTCGTTCGAGAAACTGACGTGCGTATGCCGATAGCGATTCGACATATCGGCGCTGTCCTTCTGCGTAGATCGTATCAAAGGCTAGTGAAGATTTTCCAGATCCGGAAACGCCAGTCACAACAGTTAGTTTATTTATCGGAAGCGAAAAAGAAATGTTCTTGAGATTGTGTGTGCGCGCGCCGCGAACAATGATTGCGTCTTCTTCTTTCTTCGCAGCTTTCATAGGTGAAAAATTCTTTCGTTGGGCAAACATTAAGTTTATCAAATCAGTTTTAGGAATAAAAACGCTAAGTTAGGTTATAATAACGTCATGGGAATCTTGAAAATCTTGGCAATCACCTTTATGTTTTCGGCGTGTTCCGCTCAACCGATAGAAAGCCATCATGCGACAGCGCAGCAGAAAAATATTCCTGCTGCGGCTGAGAAAAAACCAGTTTTGGTGGAATTATTTACGGCAGAAGGTTGTTCGAGTTGTCCTCCTGCTGAAATGGTGTTGGCTAAGCTCCAGCGTGAACAACCGATTGAAAATGCCGAGCTCATAACGCTTGCACTTCATGTCGATTATTGGGACGAATTTGGTTGGCGGGATAAATTTGCTTCTCCGCTAAACACTCAAAGACAGCGCTTTTATGACCAAAAGTTCCGGACAGGAAAGATCTACACGCCGCAAATGGTCGTTGACGGCGATGCGGAGTTTGTCGGAAGTAATTTCGAAAAAGCCGAGAAGGCAATATCAAAAGCGATCAAACTCGATAAGGCTGATGTAAATTTATCAATTGTTGATGACAAAATTCGTATATTGGTCTCAAAGGTACCGAAACATGAAACGTCGACTGTTTATCTTGCGTTGGCGGAAGATGAGTTAAGTTCAAATATTCAACGCGGCGAAAACGCGGGAAAGAACCTGACCCACGTTTCAGTTGTCCGTAGGTTGAAAGCGCTTAGCCGTTTGGAGGAACTTCAAGATAAATTCCAAATTGAACTGCCGATTCAGATCGGAAAGGATTGGAATCGAGATAAGCTCAATGCGGTAGTTTTTATCCAGGAAAACAAAAGCCGACGTGTTTTAGGAGTTGCTAGAGTGCAGTTAAATCCTGAAAATAATTCGAATTGACATCGGAATTCTTTAGTCACAATGTAAGTTTCGAATTTTCGAATACCATTCACAATTATGTATTTTTACGACTTTGTTGGACACGAACCGCGCAATTTACTTAAACAAAACTTTGTCGATGATTCGATCGAGCGCTACTCTTCGTTACTGCAGTCGAAAAGAACTCACGAAAACTCAATTCAGCAGTCGCTTAAACAGGGCGCTTGTAAAACTTGTTTCTTATTTCTCAAGCCGAACCGAAAAAACATCCAATTCGAGAAGAGTTGTATTATAAAGAACTTTAGCTAAGAACGGCTGTTTTTGTTGTTGATGTGGTCCGGTGAAAGAACAGATGTACATCACCAGCGCAAATCGTATTTGGAGAAATTATCGCGCCAGTTTTCTTTCGATTTGACTTTTAGGATCACAAACTCTCCGTCAAAATCAATTTTTGCGGTTAAATCGCGACGTAATCTGTATGTTCGACCTGTCGGGGAACAAACAATGAGTGTCGCTTTTTCGTCGTCCAATTTTGAGATAACGGCAGTTCGCCAATCGTCTTTTGCACGATACAGAAGCCGTGAACCAATAGGTAAATCGGCGAGGGTTGTTGGTTTATCGAGTATTATCTGACTTGAAATCGCTGGTAACACCAAAATATTTCCTGTTTAAAATAAATTTGCGACTGAATAAACAAATTCAATCGCAAATCGAACTCTGTAATTGCGAATCAATCAATCTTCGAACGGAAGATCGTGATTTCCTTTTTGGCTTACAGCGTAAAGCCTCAGCCCGACCGAGATCATTACTACCGATATTCCTATCCAGATCAAAACCCAGGCAATGCCGGGAATTCCCGTAGCCTGTGCCATATTTGCGGCGTCCGATTGGGCATCGGAAAGTGCAGAAACTACAAATAAAGTTTTCAAGCTAAAGATCGCGTTAAGTAAACATTGAACCGCAAGAAACGCCAGCGAAAAATTAACCCATTTCATTTCGGCATACTTCGCGATCGCAAAGAGTGCTCCGGTCAAAACCGCACCCGAAACCACGGTAAAAGCAACGCTTCCAAAGCTAACAGATGCATTAAAGACATTCCACATCGGAGCCAGTAAACCAAAAACGACGGTCATGATCCCGACAAATGCGGAAGTAAAATATAGAGCATTACGCGAGGAGTAGTTGTATCGAAACCAGATCAGGAGCGCGATTCCAAACGCGGTCGTTCCAACGTACCCGGCGCTCGAAACTATCAATTGCGAAAGCCAACTGTTGGTTACCGACCACACAACGCCGCTTGTGTCTGGCGAGACTGTCAAACTCTGCACCGATCCGCCGGTCATAAGGGTTGCTAAAACGTGGCTTCCTTCATGGACAAAGGTCGCAAAAAGCTGAAGCGGATAGACCATGTAGCTCGCGAATGGAAAATACCAGGACGCAAGCCAAATACCAATGCTGATGAGCGTTGCAACAAGTAAAAGCTTGACCTGCGGTCGGGCGTCATCGGCTAATTTGTATTTCATTTCAGTGACTCCTTTTGATTTCACAGTAACTTTACGCTTTATTTTACACTAAAGTTCGTAAGACGTTAACAGTTAGTTGAAAAAGTTTGGGTTTTAGTTGGAATCATTCAGGATTTGATCTGACGAAATCGGATTTACCTCCCGTTTTTGATTCGAGCCTTATTTCAGTTATTTCTATATCTTTCTGGACCGCCTTGCACATATCGTAAACTGTTAAAGCGGCAACAGTTACGGCTGTCAAAGCTTCCATTTCAACGCCTGTTTGAGAGGATGTTTTTGCTTCCGCTTTGATAAAAATTCCATAATCTTTTATCTCGGCTGTGACTTCAACCATCGACAAATTTATCTGATGGCACAGCGGAATTAGTTCGGACGTTTTTTTCGCGCCAATAATCCCTGCAATCCGGGCGATTTCGAGCACATCGCCTTTCGGATTAGTTTGATTTTTTAGAGCTTCGATAGTTTTCTTATTGAGCAATACGTTTGCCGAAGCGAGCGCAATTCGCGCCGTCGTTTCCTTTCCCGAAACGTCAACCATTTTTATTTTCCCTTTTTTATCAAAATGCGAAAGTTTTTTCATGCAGTAACTAAGAAGTTATATTTCACTTTACAATAGATAGATCTCCGCAATTTCGCCTTCTTCCAGGTTTTTATCTCGAGGCACAAAAACAAGCGCGTCGGCGCGAGAAAATGCTATGAAATTTGACGATCCGGAAAAACGTAAAGTCTCGACCGTTAATTCACCGTTTTTGTTTGTTTCGAGTGAAACCGGCAACAGTCCATCGCGTTCTTTGGTAGCTTTTATCGGATTGGTCAGTTTTGCGAATCCGCTCTTTAGCTCCGGATGTTTCGCTTTTTGCATCATTAAAAGTGCTTCTTGCACAAAAACATAAAATGTGACGGCAACAGAAACAGGGTTTCCAGGTAAACCAAAAATTAAGGTGTTCTCCAGTTTCGCAAAAACCGTAGGCTTTCCCGGTTTTAGTGAGACCGTTTCAAAGAAAATCTCGGCACCGATCTCACGCAAAGCGGGCTTTGTAAAATCATAATTACCAACCGAAACGCCGCCCGAAATAATAAGACAATCACAGTTCGCGATTGATTCCGATATTGTGTTTTTCAAACCCACTAAATCATCCACCGCAATCGGCAGGATTTCTACATTCGCATACTTTTTCGCAAATGCCTCAAGCATCCATGAATTGGAATTGCGGATTTGATCCCGTGAAGGCGTTTTTTCAATATCTACAATTTCGCTTCCTGTAGCGAGAATAGCAACCCGTGGTTTCCGGGCAACAAGGATTTCGGTGTAACCAAAGGCCGCAAGGGTCGCAATCATTTTGTCGCTAATCAACTCGCCGGGTTCGAAAATTGGTTCATTTTCCTTTATTTCCGTTCCTTTGCTGACGATGTTTTGCGCGATTCTTGTAGGTTTCAGGATATCTATAAAGCCATTCTCTTCAAGAGTTAGCTCGACTATTTGAACAGAATCCGCACCCTTCGGAACCGGCGCACCTGTCATTATTCGAACCGCTTTTCCCGATGATAACGTTTCGTGCCAGCCTTTACCGGCGATTGATTCTCCTACTATTTTGAGTTTCGCGGGTGTTTTTGCAACGTCTTCCGATTTCACGGCAAATCCGTCCATTTGAGATCGATCAAACGGCGGCATGTCCATGTCCGAGCAAATCGTCTGTGCGAGAATTCGCCCTTGGCAATGGCGAAGCTTGACAGTTTCGCTCTTGAGCTCAAATATCTCTTTTTCGACAAGTTTTTTTGCTTCTGTGATCGATATCATGTTCAAAATACTTGAAAACTAGAGTTGCAGCTTTCTAATATTGTTTACCGCTTCGTACAAATAAACACAAAATGTTAGACTGATTTTTCAATTTAATACAATAATTTACCACAAATCAATTTGAGAGGGATTTAGGAAAGTGATTAATTTTGAGTTAACGGAAGAACACGAACAACTGCGGAAAACGGTTAGAGAATTCACGGCCGGTGAGGTCGCGCCCTACATAAAGGAGTGGGATGAGAAACAACATTTCGAGAAGTCCATTTTTACAAAAATGGGCGAGCTTGGTTTCTTAGGCGTATGTATCCCGGAAGAATACGGCGGTGCGGGATTTGATTATATTTCGCTTGGGCTCGTATGCGAAGAACTTGAAGCTTGCGATACGTTTTTGCGCGTTGTTATGAGCGTTCACACTGGCTTAAATTCCTTATCTCTATTAACTTGGGGAACTGAGGATCAAAAACAAAAATATCTGGTCCCACAGGCTAAGGGCGAAAAACTTGCGACTTTTGGATTGACTGAACCAAACGCGGGCAGCGATGTGATAGGTATGCGTTCTTCGGCGAAACGTGATGGCGACGATTGGATTCTAAAGGGCGAGAAAATGTGGATCTCGCTAGGAAATACGGCGGATCATTTTTTGTACTTTTGTTGGACTGACGAAGAAAAAAGAAAAAAACGTGACCATTCAGGTTTAAGCTGTTTCATTATCGAGCGTTCAATGGAAGGATTTTCGAGCGGAACGCTTCATGGAAAGATGGGAATTCGTGCCGGAGACACAGGATATTTTACCCTGCAGGATGTTCGGGTTTCTCAGGAAAATATGCTTGGCAAGGAAGGCGAAGGTTTCAAGATCGCGATGTTTTCGCTTGAAAATGGACGATATACGGTTGCTTCCGGTGCGACCGGTGTTATTAGGGCCTCGCGGGATGCTTCGGTTGATTATGCAAATACCAGGGAAGTTCAGGGAAAGACGATAGCAAATTTCCAACTCGTAAAGCAGAAAATTGCAGACATGCAGGCCGATTATGAAATGTGTCATTTGCTTTGGCTAAAGGCAGGCTGGCTGAAAAATGAGGGTAAAGCTTCGACGAAGGCGGCAAGTTTGGCAAAGTGGCAAGCGACCATTCGCAGCGAAAGAGCTGCTTCAATGGCAATTGAAGTACACGGCGCAAATGGCTATACAAATGATTATCCTGTCGAGCGATACCTTAGAAACTGCAAAGCGGCCGTGATTTATGAGGGTACGCGTGACATTCACACGCTAATGCAGGCGGACTGGGCTTTAGGACTCAAGAAGGAACCGAAAGCACGGGTGACGCTTCCGGCTTTTAAAACCAAGGAAGCGGGAAGCTAAGTGTTCGATCATAAGATTGAAAATGCGAAAAACGCGAAGATTGACAGATTGCGGATACATATCATCCCGCCGCGCAAACTTCGCGTTTATTTAATGCGTATTGCTATTTGGAATTCTTTTGGACGGCATCGAAATCCGAGCTTTGATTCGTCATTTTCCAACTCCCGCCCTCATTTACAAACTTAAGCGGAACACCATTTGGGTATGTTTGGGTAATCACCACGGCTTCCGCTACGTTTCCTGCAACTCTTTCATTTACAACCTGACATTTGTTACCGATCGGTTCGCTGTCAGCCAAATACTTCGCAACGGAATTTTGTCCTTCGGCTCGGGCGTCTGCTGAAAGTGCTTTCCAAGAAGTCTGAGAATAAATGTTTTTTAGCGCTGCGTCATTGCCTTTGTTGATCGCGTCGCAATAGGCATCGACGACTGGTTTTAGCGTTACCGCTTCTTTCATTTCTTTAGGCGCCGAATTACTTTCGGTTGCGAGCGGGTCGGTTGTATTGATATTCGTGTTCGCGGGTGCGCTCTCATTATTTGCGGAAGAATTGGATTCCATGTTTTTATTTGTCGGAGTTTCTTCACTCCAGCATCCCATAATAAAAAGCGAAAATATTAGTACAAATATAAAAGCTGAATTTTGAAAACGCATAAATTCTCCTAAACTGAAGGTAACTAATTCGAAAGTAAAAGAGTATAGAAGATATCGACGAAATTACAAGGAAATGGAACGGGATACACCAAAGCCACTTGAATACCGACGTAGATTTATCATCGAGGAATTGCCCAAACTGGATTCGCCTAATGATAGCCATTGGCAACTTTTCGACCGCTATGTCTATTCGACCGCCCTTCGAATTCGTTCGATTCGAATTCCTGAAACGGGAAATTGGACAAGGTATTTAGAAAAGTGTTTGATCGAAAACCTAAATGGCTATGAAAAAAAAAGCCGTTATAATATCGAACTCTCCGATTCCGAATACAAATTCTTCGAGAGTCCTGAGCAACCGGAAATTCGAAAGAACAGATATTTCGGAAAACTAAATGAAGCGTACGTTGAATTCGATATTTTTCTGGGTAAACTTAAGGGACTAAAGACGGCGACTGTTTATTTCGAGAAACCGGACGGAGAATATAGCTTTGGATTAGATGGCGTTATTGGAGAGATAACCGGGAACTCTCTTTTTCTAGGTAGAAATTTGGCCGAACTCAAATTCGAAGATTTGCCTGCGGGATTCGAAAAATAAGGGCGAGTAAAGGCTCGCCCGAAAAGTGAATCTACATTTGAAGTTTATCGGCCTCTCGCTTCCAATGGAACGAAGCGTTCAACCGATTCAAAAATCTGCAGATAGATTATTGTTTCCCGCGGAATTAAGCTTGTCCAGCCTGCTCCCCCGCGCCGGATGTAAAGCGGTAATCTTGACGGGTTTGAGTTATAACCCGCAGCCATTAGCTGTTCCTGGGTGGCAAAACCATTATCCATCGCCTCACGTACAGTGCTATTAAAAGCCAGATCATTCCAGGTCATCTGCATGTAAAGCAGCATGGCTTGGGTTGCATTCAGGTGGTCTCTCATGCCTTCAACGAAATCGGGCATCAGCCCCACTGCATAATATCTCGATCTAATCATTCGATAGGTGGCCGGAATCATTTGAACCATCCCGCCCGCCCCGGCACTACTTACTGAATATCTATAGGTTTGACCTTGATTCAAAGCATATAGTGCGAAAACATCGTTATAAATCCTTGGATGATATTCATTACGAAAACGGCTGTGATCTACGTGCTCTACCAGCACGAGTCTTTCGGCAATGTCGGCTACCTTGGGGTGGATAAAAATACCTTGCGCACGAAGTTTTTCCCGGGCTGTGTCAATCACGTTGCCAACATAGGTTCGTCCGGCGCTGACAGTTTCCGGAGTAACAATACCCGGATGCGTCGAAACGTAATAAGCCATCTCGATGAATCGGCCGTATTTTTCGATTGGATATTGAACGATCAAGGGCAACTGTGGACGATTATAGAGATCGAAAATCATTACCGGTGTGTTGACACCGTTCCCGCGGATCGTACTCACCCGCACCGTTTGTTCTCCTTCTGTCCGTATGAGAACGTTTACATCCTTATCCAAAAATAATTCTTTTGACATCACGGCGTAATCAACGGATCTTGAATTCCAGTTGTAAAAAGCGATTCGCACGATCGAAGTAGTTTGCTCTTCATCCAACATCGATATTCGCAGGGGCCTTGTTCTCATTTGCCGCTTCGCTTCTTCAATCCTGCTTTGCAATTCAATGTAACGCAGCGAGTTTGCGCTTTGTGCTGCCGTTTCCGGCATAGTGGAGGGAGTATCAATTCGATAGGCCGGTATTGTTCGAGGCTCCGGCGCTGTCGTAGGGCTCGCGCTTGGGACAATTACGACGGTGGGAGGCGTCGGTGTTGGCGTTTCGATAGTTATATTTTCTGTTATCACAACACGGGCGCGTTTCTTATTTCCAGTAGATTCACCGTCCTGAGCAAGGAGGAAAGCCGGCAAAAAAACAGCGACCGAGAGCACAAGCAAGATTTTTTTGTTCATAGGATCACTTCTTACGAATTGTTAAAACTTTTGGCGTGGTTAATCAGAGATTAATACTTATCTTTGAACCAGCGAATTCATGGTTCGCATAGTAGGGATTCGATATGGTCGGAGAACGTTGTCAATATCTAAATAGATTATACTACCTACAAATAATTATTATGGATATTTTTCGTTTGTCGTCAAGGTTATTTCTGCGATATAAGTAAATAAGAAAAAATATTTCACTTAGAATTCCCCTAAAAAATTAGAAATTAAGTATTCAGCTTTGGAGCGACCCGGGGTTCGGATAATTTATGAAAAAACTGTTTGGAACGGATGGAATACGTGGGGAAGCAGGTAAATTTCCACTCGACGAAAAGACGATTAGAATCATCGGAAGTTCTCTCGCAAAGCATCTCGGTGCAAAAATAGGGAAACCGCCGCGGTTCGTGATCGGCAGGGATACGAGGATTTCAGGGGAATGGATAGAGCGCACTTTTTGTGCGGGCTCAAATTCCAAAGGAGCTTCCTATGAATCGGCGGGTATTATTCCGACGCCGGGAATCGCGTATCTCACGAAGGCAGAGAAATTTGATGCTGGAATTGTGATCAGCGCATCGCACAATCCATTTCAAGATAACGGCATAAAGGTTTTCTTGCCGACCGGCCAAAAACTCGATGAAAATACGGAACGGGCAATTGAGGAAGATATTTTCGAAGGAAACGACGCTTCGGCTGAGTCTTCTACCATCGATCTAGAAAAGGCGGAAGAGTTTCAAAAGCGCTATCTAGATTCTTTCTTGGAGAGATTCAATGGTTTAGATCTTAAGAATTTCAAGATCGTAGTCGACTGTGCAAACGGCGCAGCTTCCGATCTTGCCCCTAATCTTTTCAAACGATTCGGAGCGGACGTTATTGCAATAAACAACAAACCGGATGGCGAGAACATTAATCGGGACTGTGGTTCGTTACATTTGGAACGCTTGCAGGAAAGGGTTTTGGCGGAAAGTGCTTCCTTCGGTGTTGCGTTCGACGGCGACGCCGACCGGTCTCTCTTCGTTGATGAAAATGGGGGGCTCGTCGATGGGGACGCGACTCTTTGGGTGATGGCGCAGCATTTTAAACGGAATGGAGATCTCAAAAATGATGCGGTTGTGGCGACCGTGATGAGTAATATCGGCTTGGAAATCGCGCTCAACTCAAAAAATATTTCGTTGATTCGAACTTCCGTCGGTGATAAATATGTTTTGGAAGAACTATTGAAGACTGGAGCCTCTGTTGGCGGTGAACAATCTGGTCATATTATTTTCCCCGAACATTCTCTAGTCGGCGACGGAATGCAAACCGCGCTTTTCTTGCTGGAAACGATGGCTGAGAACAACAAGACCCTCTCGGAATTAAGGGAAGGATTTGTGCCGTATCCTCAAATATTGGTAAACGTAAGAGTTTCCGAAAAACGACCTTTCGAAGACGTTGTGGAAATCGCAAAGACGGCTCGCGAAATAAATATCGAATTAGGCGAAACGGGACGGCTATTGTTGAGGTATTCCGGAACTGAGAATTTGGCGCGGGTGATGATAGAGGGGCAAGACCAAACGGAGATAGAATCGCAAGCAAATCGGCTCGCAAAAGTTATAGGCCAAAGTTTGGCGTAGCGAGATCTCCAAATTACTTGCCAAAACGTGCTGCAAAATTATATATTTGTAAGAACCGAAACAGTGTTAATTCACTGTTTCCAGTGGTAGCTGGGGTGAGGACAGTTACTGCGAATTGGCAGGTGTGGTACACTCCCATGTTGCTCCACCTGCTCTTATTTTTTTCAAGCCGTAAGATAAACTTGCGGCTTTTTGTTTTATGACACCTGATCACAAAATTGACGTCAAACTTGATTCCCGTTCTGAAAGTTATTGCGTTTCGATTGGTGCCAAAGTGCTCAATTTGACCGGCAGCTGGGCGCGTGCATCCATGCAAGGCAAATCAAAACGAGTTGTACTTATGTCAAACAGCAAGGTATTCGGGCTTTACGGCGACGTCGTTGTCGAAAGTTTGAACGGAGCCGGATTTGAAGTCGCTATTTGGTTGATGGAGGATGGGGAGGAATTTAAAAATTTCGACTCGTTGAATGCAGCACTTGCGTTTTTCAGCGAGAATCGGCTTACACGTTCCGATTCAGTTATTGCACTCGGCGGCGGCGTCATTGGTGATCTGGCGGGATTTGCCGCCGCAGTTTATATGCGCGGATTGGCATTTCTTCAAATTCCAACAACGCTTTTAGCAATGATCGATGCGTCGGTAGGCGGAAAAACAGGGATCAATCTTGATAGCGGTAAGAACTTGGTCGGTTCTTTTCATCAACCGCGCGGCGTTTTGGTGGACGTAAGCACACTTCGAACTCTGGAAACCCGGGAAATCATAGCGGGGTTTTGTGAGGCAATTAAACACGGGGTTATCGGGGGTCGCAAATTGCTCGATCTAAGCGCCGACTTTCTTAAGAATTATTCAACAGATAAATTTTCCGAGTTGTTTGATAATGCCGACTTTTTGTCACGTTTGAAACAATTGATCTCCGCAAATATTGATTTTAAGGCTCAAATTGTGATGGCGGATGCGATTGAAGCGGCTGGTCGAAGAGACTCACATTCGCGGAAAATCCTTAACTTTGGTCATACGGTTGCTCACGCACTCGAAAAAGTAACTGAATACAGGTATTTCAAGCACGGAGAGGCGGTCGGATATGGAATTCTCGCAGCAGCGGAGATATCGAAAAGACTTGATATTCTTGATAAAGATAGTTTAGAATTGTTAAACGGCGTTGTCGCATCGGCCGGCCGACTTCCGAATGCCGAGGGTATAGATATTCAAGAAGTGGAAAATGCGTTCCTCTATGATAAGAAAATGGACGGAAACTCACTCGATTGGATATTAATTAATGATATCGGAAGCCCTATAATTGTCGACAACCACCAAATTTCAAGACTTATAATCAAGGAATCCCTAGAAAAAATCTTTTCAAAACAATCCTCTTGATCAATACCTTGGATCGCTGGAATAAGGAAATGAACAAACATAAAGGAATCGGGCTCAATCAATCAGAGCGAGGCGGAGCGGGTATTAAGTTATTACTTGTTTTACTGGCTCTGTTTTTAATCGGACACGCCGGATACAATTATATCCCGGTTGCCTATGCAGGCACGGATCTAAAGCAGGAAATGCAGACGGCCGTTTTGCAGGGTATGGCAGTTGTCAGGGGGGAGGACCCTGTTGTAAAAGTTCGAAAGAGAATCTTGACGGTTGTCGCGAAGAGCGGTGCGCCGGAAGCCCAGGTGGAGGTAAAAGCGGTGAATCAACAGGTACAGGCGCACATTAGTTATACAAAGAAAGTAAATTTATTGCCTTTTGGATTGTATCAGTATGATTACGTTTTTGATCACACCGCAACTCCCACGGGATTATTATTCGATCAATAGAACTATAGAGCCAGGATAGCACGAATCTTCGCAGGCTGGATTTGAATTAGACTTTCGGGTGCATCGGCAAGCCATGTGGAAGGACAAACACCGCACGTAGTGCATTTTTCCACAGCCGGACACGGCAAACTAGACAAGCTTTCAAGAGCCTTCTCATGCTCCGTTTTCAAAAAGTCGAAAGACAATCCTGAATCGACGATCGACCACGGTAAAAATTCTTGATAACTACGATCTCGGCTTGTATGAAATGCGGCATCAACGCCTGTTTCACGCAGAGCCGATTTTAAATTCCCCTTCATACGGGAGGCCGATTCTATTACCTTCGAAATTCTTCTATCGCCCGATGAAAACAAAGCTTGCTCATGAGCAATTCGCGCGGACATAAATCGCACATCGACATTTGGTATCTTCGATAGGCCTTTGCACACATATTTTATTCGCTGTTTGAGTTCCTTTTCACTTAGAATTGCGTCCCACTGAAGTGGCGTATTTGGCTTAGGAACAAATCCATTCAGGCTTGGAATAATCTTCCCGGCGAAACCGAATTCTTTTCCCGCTTCGAGCATGCGATCTTTTATTCGCTCTACAAGGACAAACATTTCGTCCAGATCCTCCTGCGTTTCGGTCGGAAGACCAACCATCATGTAGAGCTTTATCGTAAGCATTCCGCGATCAAATACCGCTCCGCAGATATCTACAATTTCATCGTTTGTTAAATTTTTGTTTATTACCCGCCGCAATCTGTCCGAACCGGTTTCGGGCGCGACCGCGATCTGCTGATCTTTTGATTCAACAAGCGCGTCTAGTAATTCATCGGATATTTGATCCAGACGCAACGAGGAAACGGAAATGCGATAGTCCATCGCCCGAAGTTCTTTTAGAATCGTCGATATTTCCGGGTGATCGCAGACCGCCGTTGAAACTAAGCCGATTTTGTCAGTCTTAGAACGCCATTCTTTTGCCTTTGCGAGAATATCTTTTGCCGGAACCACGCGCGGGGGATAATAATTGTAGCCTGCCCAGCAAAAACGACAGCCTTGGGAGCAACCACGAGAAATTTCCACCAACAAACGATCGCCCATTTCAGCTTCGGGAGACCAAACCGATGTCGATGGGCAAAACACATCTTGATTTACTAAAAACTCGGCGAGTTCGCCCTCGCCTCGCTTCAAAGCGCGCCGCAGAGTTCCTTCTTTTGGATTAACCGCCGCAAGTGCTCTTCCGACACGTTTAGGAACGCCTTCTTCGGTTGGTATGTAATCGAAAACAGTTTCGTCGTCGTTGTAGATAACGTCGTAAAGGGTCGGAATATAAAAGCCACGACCTATTTTCGAAAGACTTAGGAGAATTTCGTCTTTTGTACCGCCTTCCAAAATCGCGTCAACCAATTGATAAACAAGTACCTCGCCTTCGCCGACCGCTATAATATCCGTGAAATCCGCGATAGGTTCCGGATTCAAAAATGAAGCGGCGCCTCCCATTACGACGAGTGGATGAAAATGATTCCTGTCCTTTGACCAAACGGGAATTTGTGACATCTGGAGCATCTTCGCCATATTGAGGTAATCCGTTTCAAAAGAAATCGAAAAGGCTACAATGTCAAAATCTCTTACAGGCGTTTGCGTTTCTATAGAAAGAAGAGGTGTGCGGGATTTTTCATATTCTTTTTGCTCAAGATTATCGGGAAGGAAAACTCTTTCACAGGAAACTTCCGGAAGCTTGTTGAAAAGCTCATACATCGTATGCATTCCGAGATTTGCCATTCCGATTGCATGCGTATTCGGGTAACAAAGTGCAACACGAAGCTGTCCACCGTGCGGATTGACCACGTAACCTTCTTCCGCGGCGAGTTTCTTTCTGTAGCTTTCGATTATTTTCTTACTCATAAAATAGATAAACAAGAAGAATATCAAATAGGAACGCGTCTATCGATACAAAAAAGCGATTTGCGAAGGGAACGGATCGCAAATCGCTTCAAATTTAGAAAAGTTACTAATCTTGCTTACCTTCCAAAAACGCCTTCAATCGCCGTGAACGCGACGGATGTCGGAGCTTTCTAAGTGCTTTTGCCTCGATCTGTCTAATACGTTCGCGCGTAACGGTAAAGTGCTGCCCTACTTCTTCAAGCGTGTGTTCCGAGCCGGTATTTCCAAGACCAAAACGCATTTTGATGACCTTTTCTTCACGAGGTGTAAGCGTTGCGAGCACTTCGTCCGTGATATCGCTAAGGTTTGCGAAAGTAACGGATTCGGCAGGATTTAAGATCGATTTGTCCTCGATGAAATCGCCTAGATGCGAATCTTCTTCCTCACCGATCGGAGTTTCGAGCGAAATCGGCTCCTGAGCGATTTTTAAAACTTTTCGCACTTTGGAAACGGAAATATCCATTTTCTTCGCGATTTCCTCGCTCGTCGGTTCACGGCCATATTCCTGCACGAGAGCACGCGACGTTCGAATAAGTTTATTGATCGTTTCGATCATATGAACCGGAATACGAATCGTTCTCGCCTGATCGGCAATCGCTCTGGTGATCGCCTGACGGATCCACCACGTCGCATACGTCGAAAATTTGTAACCACGGCGCCACTCAAATTTGTCTACGGCTTTCATCAAACCAATGTTTCCTTCCTGGATCAGATCAAGGAACTGAAGGCCGCGGTTTGTATATTTTTTCGCTATTGAAACCACGAGCCGCAAATTTGCCTCGACCAACTCGCGTTTTGCGATACCGGCCTTTCGTTCGCTTACGAGAATCGTTTGAAGCGAACGCTTGATTCGAAGGGTCGTAAGATAATTGGTTTGCTCAATCTCCTCGAGAACTTTTTTCTGCTCCTTTATCGAGGCATTCAGCTCTTTCTTTCGCTTCGGCGTGACCTTCTTATTGCCGAGTTCTTCCTCCGCACGGCGGATCTTACGTTCGGCCAACCGAATTTCGCTGTTTACTTTGCTGATCGCACCGACGAGCCGCTGCTTTGCATATTCGGTAAGATCGAGCCGCTTAATTTCATGCGCGGTTTCGAGAACGAGGCGCGCAAGCTTGTATTTCGAGGCCAACAAGCGCTTCGTTGGTTTCTTTGTCTTTTTCTTTTTTTCTGCCTGAAACTGAACGTGAGCTTTAAGGGTTTTTTCGTAAAGTCTGCGAATATTTTCAATGCCTTCAAGCGTCCAACGCAAATATTCCTCGGCTTTATCTTCTGATTCATCAATTCCGCGATGCTCCGAAAATATAACCATTTCGCGGATACTTGCGTCGCCTTCCTGAAGCTCGTCACCGATTCGAAGTAATTCTTCAACTGCAATCGGCGAACGCGCAATTGTTTTGTGAGCACGCATTTGACCGCGCTCGATCCTCTGCGCGATCGTCACTTCGCCTTGACGCGTTAAGAGCGGAACGATTCCCATTTCACGCAGATAAAGGCGAACCGGATCATTCGTTTTATCCAGTTTTCCCGCGGAAAGGTCCAGGTCATCGTCGTCGCTATCTTTGCTGTCCATCGCAACATGCGCCGCCTGAGAGAGCAAGTGTGCATCGGCATCTGCAACCGAAATTCCTGAGGCTTCGAGTCTGCCTAAAACTTCTTCGATGTCATCGGGCGACATCATATCGTCGGGAATTTCCCTGTTTAATTCATCAAAGCTGAGAAACTGCTTTTTCTTTCCAAGTCTTAAGAGCTTCTTTATCAGCTTTTCTTTTTCGTTAAGTTCTTCTGCCATATCTTTAAAAGTAGGTTTGATTAGATCTTTAGGTTAATAGTTGTTTATAAAAGATTCTAAACGAGCCCTTAGGTTAAAAGGTTTCAACTCGGATGCTCTGAAATTTTTGCCTGTAATTCGCGTTTCATTTTCGCCAGTTGAATTTGTTCGTCAACTAATCTTGCGAGTGCATCGGAATCATTATTTTGCTCGGCAATCGCCAATTCCTGACTGATCTCAAGAATTCTTCTCGAAATCGCCATCGAGCGAAGCGTTACCAAACAATTTTCGGCCTCGACCAAAACTTCGTCGATCGCCTCATCGGGTTCCCGCATTGGCTCGCCCATCATTAATAGCGGAACGATGTCTGCCGCGACCGCGTCGTCATTTGTTTGCGCGATCAGATTTTTTCCATTGATCTCGATCCCGCTTTCTTCTAGTTCAATGAGCGACTCAAAGACAGGCGCGGTCGCAAGCATTTCATAATCCGTGATCTCAATCTGCGGAAGCAGTTCTTTTCGAAGTTCTGCGTCGTGCAGCAAAAGTTCTAAGAGTTGGTGTTCTGCGACAGTCATTTTCGCTTGTGTCACTCTTGCCACGTGCCGTCTTATCGTTTCGGGCTCAAACTGTCCGCCGAGTTTTACGGTTTTCCAAAGATCACGTTTAACTGTCGAATCATCAAAACGAAGAAAATTCATCGCCTGATCAAATGATTCGCGTTTTTGAATCGGGTTTCGAATAGACGCAAGCAAAGGCAACACCTCCTCGATCGCTTCAGCTTTTTGCTTTGGCGAAGCGAGATTGCGTTCCTTTACAGATTGCTCTAAAACAAATTGGAGATAAGGGGTGGCATTTCCTCGTAAGAGGTTGTAACGATCTGCGCTGTTGGATCGTATAAAATCATCCGGATCCGCTCCATCCGGAAGAACTAAAACCTTAATATCAAAATCTTTTGCCAACAGCGTTTCTATCGCTCTTTGTGCCGCCTTTACACCCGCGCTGTCACCATCATAATTAACAACTACGTTACGTGCAAACCTTCCGAGCAACTTTGACTGCTCGACTGTAAACGCAGTTCCAAGACTTGCTGCGACGTTCCTTATCCCAAATTGATACAGCGCGAGCAAATCCATATATCCTTCGACCAGTATCGCAAATTTTTTCTTTCGGATCTCCTCTTTACTTTGAAACAAACCATATAAATGCTGCCCTTTGATATAGGCAGGAGTTTCAGGCGAATTTAGATATTTTGGTTCGCCCGGTCCGAGTGTTCGTGCGCCGAAAGCGACCGGATTTGAATTGAGATCTAAAACAGGAAAAATTATGCGTCCGCGAAAACGATCATAAACCCGGTTTTTCTCTTCGTTTACTGAAACCAAACCGCTGAGTTTTATCAAGTCGTCGCCCGCACCTTTAGCTTTGAGTAAATTCAAAACTGTGTCCCATGTATCGGGCGCGAATCCTATTCGGAATTTCGTTATAGTTTCTTTGTCTAGTTCACGTTTCGCCAGGTAATCCCGAGCAGCTTTGGAATAAGGATTATCGTCACTTAAGTGATCTTCCCAAAGCTCTAACGCGTAATTATTTAATTCGATTACCTGATCGGCAATTTCTTTTTCCTTTTCACGTTTAACCTTAGCTTTATTGTACGTTTCGTCATCGACCGGTTCGGGCAAGGGAATACCCGCTTGCTCCGCCACCTCTTTAACTGCTTCGGGAAAAGAAAGTCCTTCAATTTCCATCAAAAACGTATAAACATTTCCGCCCTTTCCGCACCCAAAACATTTATAAAAACCCTTTCCGGGATGCACCGAAAAAGAAGGCGTTTTTTCCTCGTGAAACGGACAACACGCCATCCAGTTTGCACCTTTTTTCTTAAGCGGAACATGCCTCTCCACAATCCGCACGAGATCAGCTCGGGTTTTTAGATCGTCAATAAAATATTGTGGATAAAGCATTCAATGGAACGCAGGCAGCTCGCCTGTGGAAACGTTTGATGTTCGAATGCTATATTTTAGATTGGATTGAGTTTCTTTGCACGCCAGACTATTGGGAAATATATTGCAGATCTTGATCGCTTTTGTCTGAGTTCTTCTTCGAAGGTCGAAAATGAAAAGATTACTATTTCTATCAGCGTATTTTATTGTGGGCTGGTTTATGAATCAATCGGCAACAAAAAATTTGACGTGGCTTTTTTTCCTGATATTTATTTCATGTCTGCCGCTCCTGGCACAATCTGCATTTGGTCAGCCAAGCCTCGCGCGGTTATTTTCTGATAACGTCGTTCTGCAGCGCCAGAAACCGATACCTGTTTGGGGGTGGGCGAAAGCTTCTGAGCGCGTAACGGTTTCATTGGGGGAAAGCATGGAGTCGACGATCGCGGGTGAAGACGGCAAATGGATCGTTCGCTTACCCGCGATGGACGCCGGAGGAGCTCACCTACTAAAAGTCTCGACGCCTTCAGGAACTGTATTTGTGAAGAATATTGCGATCGGAGAAGTTTGGCTCTGCTCCGGGCAATCAAACATGGAATTTACAGTAAAACAAGCGGCAAATTTTGATCTGGAAAAAATGGATTCAAATTATCCGGAGATACGACATTTTTATGTAGATCATGTTGTTGATATAAGACCAAAAGACCGATTAGAGAAAGGGGATTGGAAAATAAGCACGCCGGAATCCTTCGGAGATTTTACAGCGGTAGGTTTCTTTTTTGCCCGGGAAATATATAAGAAATTAGGAGTGCCGGTCGGGCTTTTGCATTCATCCTGGGGAGGCTCGCAAATTGAAGGGTGGATCAGTAAGGACGCGATGCTAAAATCCGATGAATTTAGCGATTACGCCCAAAACTTTCCGGAAACCTGGGCAGATGCGGATGCAAAACTCGAACAACGAATAAAAAGAATTACGCTGGGAAATAAAGATTTGAATCGGACACCGGCCGATGAAAAAAACTACACGAAAAAGGATTATGATTTTTCGGGCTGGCACAAAGCCGGTGCGATGGGGCAATGGGATTGGCAGGGTATTTGGGCTTGGCGAGGCAATGGGTATATGGCGAAGTCGTTTGAGATCGGAGAAAATTTTGCTTCTCAGGAAACGACGCTCGGACTCGCGGAGGGTCATCAATATTTGGAAGTTTTTATCAATGGGAAGCAAATTTTCAATGGAATTCTTAAAGGAAAACGCAAGATCAGTGTCCCGAAAAATGTTTGGATGTCCGGCAAAAATAATCTTGTCGTGAAAATGAATCGGATGATCGAGCCTGATTGGTTTGGCTTAGGTATGATGGGTTCGGAAAAGGATCTTTTTGTCGCCGCGGATAAGCAAAGAATCCAGCTCGGCGGCAATAACTGGCACTTGATGCCCTCTTTTGCCGAAGACCACAAATACGCGCATTCCAGCAATAATATCGGAACCGCAATTTTTAATGGGATGATCGCACCGCTTTTGCCATTTGGAATTCGTGGTGTGCTTTGGTATCAAGGTGAAACAAATGCCGGCCGCGCTTACCAATATCGTAAAACCTTCCCTTTGTTGATCAAAGACTGGCGTACCAAATGGAACGAGCAGTTTCCGTTTTATTTTGTGCAATTGTCTAGTTTTGGGAGAAACCAAAGCAGCAATGAAGGAAGCGGCTGGGCCGAACTACGGGAAGCTCAATCTATGACCCTAACCTTGCCAAATACAGGGATGGCCGTAACAACCGATATCGGTGATCCGACCGATATTCACCCAATAAATAAGCAGGATGTCGGAAAACGTCTCGCCGCAAACGCTCTCCATTTTACTTATGGAAAAGATATCCGCTGCTGCAGCCCGATGTTTGACTCCGCTAAATTCAAAAACGGGGAGGCAATCGTTTATTTCAAGTTTGCCTACGACGGCTTAAAAGCGAAAGACAAATTTGGATATCTGCGCGGGTTTGAAATTGCCGGAGCTGACAGACGATTTTATTACGCACAGGCGGAAATCGAGGGCGAAAAGGTCGTTGTTCGAAGTGCGAAAGTACCGACGCCGATCGCAGTTCGATACGCCTGGTCTGACGCGCCGATCGATGCAAATCTATATAATTCGGAAGGTTTCCCGGCCTCTCCGTTTCGAACTGATAATTGGGACGGGATTACAAAAGATGAACGGTTCGGGTACTAGTTCTTAGCATTACAACTGATACGTTCCTAAATCAGTTCCGCAGCGGTTTCCGCAACAATAAAAATTTCCGGTTGCAATCGCGTAAACTGCGATTTTCCGAAGCCAGGCGATATTTCGATTTCGACACAAAAGAAAATCTTCTTTTAGATTCTATTACTTTCCAGACTTTCTGCACCAATCTCCCCGAGCTTATTCACAAAGAAATTAAAATTTGCAAACCTTTTATCCTTCGTAAATCCCTTTGCGAATCGGTAGTAAATCTGTTGGGCGATAACTGCTACTTTAAATGTCCCAAAAACATAGTAATAAACTATGTTAGCGACATCGCGTCCGGATTTTTCAGCGTACATATCTACGAGTTCACTCCGCGAAATATTTTCCATCAAAACTCGCGGGTTAAAAGGCATCGAGAGCAATTCTTCGCCGACATCTTTCGACATCCAGTATGCGAGAGTCGTACCCAGATCCATTAGTGGCGAACCGATCGTCGCCATTTCCCAATCGAGCACAGCAACTATCTCTGTCAGGTCTTCGGGATTGAGCATAATGTTGTCGAACTTATAATCGTTATGAACAAGTGCCGGCGGGTCATCTTCGGGGATATTTGAATTAAGCCAGTTTATTACTTTTTCAAGCGCGGGATATTCGTCCGTTTTCACGTTGAAATAACGTTTTGTCCAGCCTTCAACCTGGCGCTTTGTGTAACCTTTCGGCTTTCCAAGATTTCCGAGACCGGCGGTCTTGTAGTTGACCGAATGGAGATCGGTGAGATTGTCGATGAATGATTTGCAGACCTGATTTTGCAAAACGGGCGAGTCTTCGAGAGTCGGCACCGTTACTGTAGTGCGGGTTTCTGCATGGGCTGAATCGGTCGCCAGCGCTCGTGGTGCTGGCAAGCTTCCTCTGATTATCAACCCCTTCCGGCGTTCCATTAAGTAGAATTCGGAGCCGATTACGCTTGCATCATCGCAATAAAGAAGCGGTTTGGGAGCAGCGTTATATATCTTGTTTAGTTTTGACAAAATGCCAAACTCGCGCGCCATATCGTGCGCAGTTTTTACTCGATTGCCAAATGGCGGACGTCTTAGTACATATTCCTCATTACTGACCTTTACGCAATAAGTAAGGTTAGAAGCACCCGCCGCAAACTGTGAGATCTCGAGTTTTCCGATGGGGTTAGATAAATTCTTCTCCAAGTATTCGGCAAGACCATCACTGTTTAATTCTTCGCCGTCTCTGACTCCTACACTATCATTCATATAAATAGTTAACCGCATGTGAAGGCTTCGGCACAACGAAGCGTTTAAGAAGAATGTTTACGAACTGATTTTCCTCCGACGATTTGAAATTTGCTCGAATCAGAACACTCTGTAGAATTCGAAACCTGTCTTTTAAGCGCCTTCAATGATTTCGAGGGCATTTTCGATTGAGCAAAACCCGCGGCTACTATGGAAACTATGAGTGCCAGGACTATGTTGAAACGTTTCATTTTTACTGTTCTCCTAAAATTCTAACTTTCTGTGAGTATAAATAAATATGCCGGAATTTCTAAATACTAAGGGACGAACCGCATCGAAATGATGACCGATCATGAAACGATCCCCGATTTCAGTTTTGAAGAAGTTCGAATTCTGATATAAAGACTTAATTCAAATATGAATTTTAAGTATTCCTCAAAAGTTATCGCGCTCCAGGAAGAATTGCTGGAGTTTATGGATGAAAATATTTATCCAAATGAGAAGCGCTATCGCGCAGAGATCACCTCGGGTGATCGCTGGCAGCCGCTTGAGTTGATCGAGGAACTAAAGGAAAAAGCAAAAGCCAAGCGGCTCTGGAATCTATTTTTGCCCGATATCTCGGGACTCACCAATCTCGAATATGCACCGCTCGCCGAGATAATGGGCCGGGTTTATTGGTCGGCTGAAGTTTTTAATTGTTCGGCACCCGACACGGGTAATATGGAGGTTCTGCATCTTTACGGAAATGAAGAGCAGCAAGAGAAATGGCTTAAGCCTTTGCTCAGCGGCAAAATTCGTTCGTGTTTTTCGATGACAGAGCTCGACATCGCTTCAAGTGACGCAACAAATATTCGCGGGTCGATCAAACGAGATGGCGATGGTTATGTTGTAAATGGGAAAAAATGGTGGTCGACGGGAGGCGGAGACAAGCGCTGCAAACTCGCAATATACATGGGCAAGACGGATGAAACTGCTGCAAAGTATCTTCAACAGTCAATGATCCTCATCCCGATGGATGCAGTTGGTGTTAAGGTCGAACGGATGCTCGATGTATTTGGTTATGACGACGCTCCAAACGGACACGCGGAAATCACCTTCGAAAATGTTCGTGTACCAAAAGATAATTTGATCTTGGGCGAAGGACGAGGGTTTGAAATCGCCCAAGGAAGATTGGGACCGGGAAGAGTCCATCACGCAATGCGCCTTATCGGTTTGGCCGAACGCTCGCTTGAAATGATGTGCTATAGAGCGAAACAACGTGTTGCATTTGGCAAGCATCTTTCTGAGCAAGGCGTGATTAGAAACTGGATCGCCGAATCGAGAACCGAAATAGAGCAAGCCCGGCTTTTGGTACTAAAAACCGCTTGGATGATGGATGAAGTGGGAAATAAAGCCGCTCGAAGAGAAATTGCAATGATAAAGGCAATCGTTCCCAGAATGGCTTTAAGCGTTATTGATCGCGCAATTCAAACTCATGGAGGAGCCGGAGTATGCGAGGATTTTCCGCTTGCATTTGCGTGGACGGTTGCGAGAATGTTGAGGATAGCTGACGGGCCGGATGAAGTTCATTTCGAATCGATTGCGAAATTGGAATTGAGTTGATAGAGGGGGCTTCTGCCTGCCAAGAAAACGGAGAAAGCAATGGATATACGCGAAGCAAAACTGGAAGACGCCGGGCAGATCGCCGAAGTTTACAATTATTACATTCTAAATACCCACCATACTTTTGAAACCGAAGAATTGAGCGCCGACGATATGCGTGCGCGTATTGAAGCAAACGAGGGAGAATATCCGTTTTTGGTGGCAGATGATGGAGGAATGGTTTTAGGTTATGTTTACGCTGCGCAATTCAAACTCCGTGACGCCTACAAATATGCCGCTGAGGCTTCAATCTACGTGAAGAATAACGCAAAGCAAAAGGGAGTCGGCAGCCAGCTCTACGAAAAGTTTTTTAAGGAACTCGAAGACACCAATATACATACTATTGTTGCCGGAATATCGCTCCCAAATGACGCTAGCGTAAAGTTTCACGAAAAACTCGGTTTTAAGAAGGTCGCTCATTTTGAAGAAGTCGGATATAAACTCGGACGCTGGGTCGACGTGGGATATTGGGAATTATTAAACGCTCATTAGGCTGGCTTCACCATCATCGTAAACTCACGTCAGCGATTTCAGACCTGTCATCAAGTCTCACGTGCGTTTCGTTACAAAATCATTTTCATCAAAAGACGTATTTCATACGATCGTATTAAATCGGCGCACATGTTATAAAGCGGCGCGACACCATATGAAACAAATGGGGGCTATGAAACAAATGGGGGCTGGACACCCAAAGCTTTTCACGTCCATAACTAAAGCTCACTAAACCCTTCGTTTCGATCAAATCCGATCAAATTGATGCCCAAATTCGTTCACCCTGAAAACAATTCGTTCATTCTGATGTTAAACAGCGTATAAAAGTGTTGACAATTATTTAACCGTGCGCTACCTTTGTTATGTGGAAGCACGAGAGTGCTGAAATAGTTCGTCACCTTTGACAGTAACGACGAAGAAAATCCCAAAGGCTCAGACCAAATATATGAGCTTGAAAAAACGAACAAGGGAGTTTTGATTCTACTATCACTTTGCCCTGTCAAAAAAATCCTGTCTTTACTGTCAATCCAAATAGGTGACAAAAAAAGCTAACCTTCAAATATCAAAACTCCGACTCGTTTTATGAAAATTGAAACCCGACTCTCGGAAACAGGATTGACTAAAGAAGCAATGAGGAGAATAAGAAATAATGCTATTCGGTAAAAAGAAAGGCGTTTTTGGTCTCGATATCGGTTCGAGTTCGGTCAAAGTTGTCGAACTTGACGGTAAAATCGGAAAATTAAACTTGGTCAATCTCGGATTCGAGAATCTTCCAAATGAAACAATCGTTGACGGACAAATAATGGAGCTCAATGCAGTTTCCGAAGTTATTCAAAACGTTTGCAAAACTCATCAAATAAAGTTCAGTGACGTCGTTACAGGCGTCAGCGGGCATTCGGTAATCATTAAGAATATCGTATTGCCAGCGATGAGCCCTGAAGAATTGGAAGAGTCAATTGATTGGCATGCTGAAGAACATATTCCTTATGATCTCTCGGAAGTGAGTCTTGATTACCATGTAGCAATGCAGGATGACGAATCCATCCAAGTGATGATTGCCGCCTGCAAACAAGAACGCCTGGACAATATAAAGCAAGCTGTTCAGCTTTCCGGAAAGAATCCGGTTGTTATCGATGTTGACACCTTTGCACTTCAAAATTGCTACGAAGTCAACTACAAGCCTGAAGAGGCCCAGATAGTCACGCTATTGAATATCGGCGCTTCGACGATGAATGTAAACATCGTCCAAGGCGGGAATTCGCTCTTTACGCGTGACATAACGATCGGCGGAAGCCAGTTTACAGACATCCTTCAGCGAAGTCTCGGTTACAGCTTTGAAGAGGCCGAAGCAGTTAAGCGCGGCGTTAGCGAAGTTGGCGAGGAAACTGAGGAAACTGCAATTGAGCCACTTATCGAAAACGTCATGGACACGATCGCGATGGAAATTCAAAAGACTTTCGATTTCTACCGGGCGACAACGGAAGACGAAGATATCGGCGTAGAAAAGATTTTACTTTCCGGCGGAGGGTCAAAACTCGCAGGCCTGAAAGAGGTCCTTGCGGAAAAACTCGAATTGCCGGTTGAAACACTTGATCCTTTCCGTGAGATCAAGGTCGATAAACGAAAATTTGATCCCGACTATTTGATCGAAATTATGCCGGAAATGGCGGTTGCCGTTGGTTTGGCATTGAGAGGAGCGGAATTGAGATGATTAAAATTAACCTTTTAAATTCAGTTACAGATCGACAAAGCGGTGCTTCTGTTGCGGTTGAGAGAAAAGTTTCCAGCCCGACGACCAGACTGCTTTTAATGAGTATCGCCGTTCTTACATTATTCGCTGCGGTCGTCGGATGGGATTTCATTAGTTCAACTCGTGCAAAAGCTTTTGCCGAAACTGAATTGGTCGAGCAAAAGAAGAAAGCTGACGAGCTGCATAAAGTAATGAAAGAACAGAAGGAGCTTGAGGAAAAGATCAGGAATGTCGATCTAAGAATCGAAGCGATCAAGAAGCTCAGAAATTCGCAAGCCGGACCATTTGCGGTGTTGTCTTCACTTCGCGAAAGAATAGGAATGATGCCGGACATATATCTTGAAAGCATTGAACAAAAAGGCGACCAACTCACAATCAAGGGAAGTTCGCCAAACGAATCGTCCGTGACCCAGTTCGGGCGAAGCCTGGAATTCTCTTCAGGGCTGTTTTCAAACCTAAGTATCGAAACTCAGCGAAAAGAACTTCAGATTCAGGCAGCATCGGCTGACGGAAGCGCTCCAAAGGCGGAAGTGATTGAGTTTACAATTCGAACGTCATACACGCCTGAAAAATCGGGAGAGAATGGCACTCAAGACACAAGCGCCTCAAATCAAAACGGACAGCCATCCGAGAATGCACAAGGGCAGCCTGCCGGAAATCAGCCGGGGACAGCAGCTCCGGCTTCTGAGGCACCAAAAGTTGCGCAAAATAAGGGTAACTAACTCAATTTAGATTTCGGCTCTGGATACAGAGATCTAAGAAAAGGAAATTCGAACGATGAAAAAATTTACAGGACTAGCTTGGCATTGGCAGCTCTTAATAATGGTCGGAGTATCGGCACTCCTCTACGGCGGAGTTTACTACTTCGTAACTAGCGGAACGCGGGCTGAAACTCAGGCGCTAAACGAACAGGTTGCCCAATTGAAATCGAAAAACCAAGCGGCATTAATCGCGACACAAAGAATCAATGAATTTCGCTCTTTGTTTGCAAGCAAAGAAGAGGAATATAACGAATTAAAGGTTCTATTGCCTGAAGAACGAGAGATCACAAACGTTCTCCAAGGTCTGCAGGACGTTGCGAGCGGTAGTGCCCTTATCGTAAATCGATTTTCCCCGAGAGACGATGCACAGCAGGATTTTATTACTGCAAAGCCCGTGGAAGTTGAGGTTGACAGTAATTTCAACAACCTTAGGGACTTCTTCGACAAGATGGCAAAATTGCCTCGAATCGTTTCGATTACTGACTTTAGTTTGAAGCAGCTCGACAAGCAGAGTTCAAATAAAACTCTTCATGCACAGTTTTTGTTGACAGCCTACTATGCTTCACCAGAAACACTAAATAATTTGAATTCGCCTCAAGCGGCTGATGGTAAACCGGGTGCTCCCGGTGCTCCGGCAACCCCCGGTTCTCCAGCCCCGGCAGGTGCGGCTCCTCCAGCGGCAGTGCCGCCGGCGGCACCACCCGCGAAATAAACGACTAACTTAGTTTTTTCAACCACCCAACACTTTGTAGAGAGAGAAGAATAATGAACAACGCAAAGATAACCAAAATTTTTAGCCTAGCATCGGCAGTATTTGCATTAGTATTTATTAGCGGAATGGCTGGCGAAGCTGCGGCTCAAATCGGACGCGATCCCTTTCAGAAAAATCCGATCTACGCCAAAAAGGATGCGCCCGCACCCTCGACAACTAGCGTAAATACTAACTTATCGAGCAATGGCAATAATCCCGCTGCACCGTCCAAACCTGTAAAAAAAGGACCGCACGTCGTCGACGCACCAAATGCTGAAGCTCGGATCAACTACTTCAGACAGGTTCGCGAACAGGCTGCTATTGATGGTGAAGCCATTCCCAAACCTACCTCGGTAATCCTTTTGGACGAGCTATCCGTGACCGGTATCTTCAAAACTCCGCGCGGCTATGCAGCCATAGTAAAAGCCGAGCCAATTAATCTCTCCTACACAATATATCCGGGTGAGAAGTTCTTCGACGGACAACTCGTGGCAGTGGAAGAAAATAGGCTTATTTTCCGAAAGGTTTCGAAATGGAGCACCGGAAAATTCGTTTCTTCGGTTGAAAACAAGCCGCTTCGCCAGTATTCCGATCAGCAGACGATTCAGGGAACAGCTCCGGCCGATGCTTACTCGAGCCAGCCGCAAACTGCGCGAAAGGATAATAAATCTGAAGCCGAAGACGTCCCAGGCGTAGTGATATCGCCGCTTGATGAAATGAATCAAAAGGCAAAAGAAGAAACTGTGGAATCTGCTAAAGGAAAATCCACCGATAAGAAAACTAGTTCGAAGTCAAAGAAAAAGAAGACCATCGCCCGCAAGAACTAGGTCAATTTTCACATCACTGTGCGTTTTTACAATCTTGCTCAGGCGCACGCTGCTTTTACTACAACTCTAGCTAAAAAACTCTAGGTAACTCATCTCTTTTTAACGCGAGAGATCATTTTGTGAGGTAAGAAACATGACTTTTCTTAAGAAGACAAGCAATTTAGGCTCAAGAGTCTTACTTGCTTTAATAATAATCAGCTGCCTGACCCTGATGGTCGCCGCTCAAGAAATCAAGCCCGCAAACCAGGGCAAAATGTACGGCGAACCGGGATTCGTAGGTGAGGTTGTAAATTTGAATGTTGTCAATGCTGACGTTCGCGACATTCTTAACTACATTACCGAACAATACGGCATCAATTTCGTAATCGATAAATCTGTAAAAGCCGTTCCGGTTACGATAAATGTCAGTGGTGTTCCATGGAATGTCGCGCTTGATTCAATTCTGCAATCTCAGGAATTGGGTGTTCAAGTGAATGGTCCCATTCTTCGAATTGCAGAGCAGGCAATCTTGGCTAAAGAGGGCGAAGCGGCCGCGAAAATTCGCGAGAATCAATTAGACACATCACCTCTTTATACTGAATTTATTCGTCTCAACTATGCGCGTGCGTCAAACACACTTGGCGGCGAGGCTGGCGGGGCCGGGAAATTTGTTGGTGGAACGACCAGTGGAAGCGGCGGCGGCGCCGCCGGTGGAAGTGCTGACCAGGGAATCATTGGAATTATCAACCGACGTTTGTCCCGACGCGGAGCCGTTGAGGTAGATGGTAGAAGCAATACACTAATTATTACGGACGTTCGTGAAAATATTGATTCACTTCGAAAACTCGTATTTTACCTTGATCAGCCTGCACCGCAGGTCGAGATCGAAGCTAGAATCGTAGTTGCAAGCCGTACGTTTAGCCGAGACTTAGGGTTCCAACTTTCAGCAGTCCTAACCGATACAACACGCGGAGCAGGCGGAATCATTTCCACATTACCGGGAGCCGCCAATAATGCGGCAGCGACAGGGAATGCAAACGGAAATAATCCGGGTGCGGGCTTTTCATTCCCTCAGCCAAACGGCAATCTCGGTGCAGCAGCCAATACGATAATTGGTCTAACGACGGGCGTATTTGGAACAGCTCGAATCAACGCTCTGTTGACGGCTGGAGAGCAAAAAGGCAACGTCAAGACGATTGCTACACCGCGCGTTACGACATTGAACAATCGTCCGGCTGAAATTGAAAGCGGACAGCAAATTCCTATTACAACAATTCAACCGAATGGCGGAACAGGTTCTGCTGCTGTGGTTACGACGGAATACGTTCCGGTACCACTGCGACTCGCAGTTACACCGCAGATCACAAACGTTGGGACCGTTATCCTACAAGTAGTGGCCGAAAACAATTCCGTTCCACCGAACGCGGGCGGAACTCCGGCAATTTCTACTCAAAGGATGAAAACCGAAGTTATGGTTCCCGATGGGGGAACGACAGTTGTGGGCGGCGCTTTGTTTGATTCCGAAAGCGAAGTGAGAGACCGTACACCAGGGCTTTCGAAGATTCCCATCTTCGGCAACTTGTTTAAGCGCAAACAGATATCGCGAAACACAAATGAGATTCTATTCTTTATTACGCCGCGTATCTATAGACCTGATTACAATGGTAAGCCAACTTCGGGCACCAGCAATGAGCCGCGTTCGATAACGCTGGTTCAGCCGGTACCGCTTGGAAATCCACCGTCAAATTCGCTTCCGAATTCGCAGCCGCAAGTAGTGGTTCCGGTCGTCCAGCCGAAGCCCGCAGCTGAAAGCGGTCCAGTAAGGTCGGGTAACTAAGCGATGAACGTAGAAATTCTTGAAACCATTCTCGAACGAACAGAGGGATGTATCGGCATCTTTATCAACGGACTCGATGGCTTTGCCACTGAAAAAGTCTGGAGAGGTGGCACCCCAAGCCGTCTGGACTTTACGGTTGCGGTTGCCGAATACACCTCGGTCGTTGAACTTGCAATGGAAAAAAATCGCGAAATCGGTCTTGGCGGGTTGTCAAAACTCACCATTTCTAACGACAGCGGTACCTTTCTAATGCTCTAATGCGCGTGATAAACGAGGATCAGTTTCTTGCAATGATTTTGAGCCCGGAAGGCAATATCGGAAGGGCCAGATATGAATTGCAGCAGGCGAAATTTCTACTTCAACCTGAGTTCGCCCTATGAAATAGAAAGAAAAGCAATGTTTCATTTAACCCGTCAGATCGTTAATTGATCTGACGGGTTTTTTTTCGAAATGAGCTTGGTCGAATGATTGAAAAACAACGCCAAAACAAGGAAATGAGTTTAATACGAGCGGCGGCTTCAGCGTAATTGAAGATGCCATCGCGCAACGCAAACCACTATCGGTTCGCTATGATGATTCTAAAAAAGAATTAATCGTAGCCCGAGGATCGTACGAAACGCGTAGAGCAGAACAAATCATATTTACCATGTAGATCTTGTTACCGAAAATTTTATGGCGGCCTGTCTGGTGTCGGTTTTCAGAAGCGAAAACTTCCGGGCGGATAGATGGTTTTGAACGAGGGGCAATTGGCAATTCAGGCAATGACTAGAGAGACGAGGCGTTGGACTTTTCATTTGCCTTTTGATTTGCCTTTTCATTTTCATCATCCGCTTTATTTTCGGGATCTTTTTCTTCCATATCCTGTTTTATAGCGTCGAGAATCCCATTGATAAACTGGGTGGCTTCAAAGGTTGAAAAACGGCGTGCGATCTCGAGCGCTTCATTTATTACAACGGTGTGCGGTGTGTCTTCAAACAGAAATTCGCTTACGGCTAGACGCAAGATATTTCGATCGACGATCGCCATTCGTTCGATTCGCCAATGTTCCGCTCGCGTGCGAATTGTATCGTCAATTTGTGATAACCGCCGCAGAGTGCTGATGGCAAGATTATTCGCAAACTCGCGGCTGACCTCGTCGAACTCCTGATCGCTCAGTTCATTCCAAAAATCCCGTGTCAAAGTAGATTTGTTCGGTTTGGCTACGTCTGCTGCAAATAACATTTGCAAAGCACATTCGCGCGCTTTACGCCGATTTCCCATATTTCTATTTTCAAACTACGTGCGGAAATACTTTACGTTTCGCGGACGCTTTCTTTCCACCTTCAATTTCTTTATATAAATTTACCACTTCGACTGCAGACATTGCTGCTTCGTAGCCTTTATTTCCAGATTTAATGCCCGAACGATTTAGTGCCTGTTCGACGGTGTCCGCTGTAATAACCCCAAACAATACAGGGATATCAGTTTGCATAGCCGCTGAAGCGATTCCTTTTGCCGCTTCGCCCGCAACGTAATCAAAATGCGGAGTTTCGCCTCGAATAACGACTCCTATACAGATAACAGCATCAAATTTATCGGTTAGCGCAACTTTCCTTGCAGTTAGCGGAAGTTCAAGAGATCCTGGAACCTTGAATATTTCGACATTTTTTTCGGCCACTCCGACACTCTTAAGCGCATTGAGCGCACCCTGAGTCAGTTTGGAAGTCAGAAAATCGTTCCACCGCGATTCAATGATCGCAAAACGAAATCCAGTACCCTTTAATAAACCTTGGTGTGTTTTTGGCTGCAAAAGCTTCTCCTTTAAGACCGCTACGTAAGCAAGAATCAGTATAAATATCGTAAACCGAAAACGCAAAAGTAAAGACGGACGAATTTCTTAGTTTGATGAATACAATAAACTCCTAATTACCTGGGTTTTTAAAAAACTGACCGAACCTTTTTCCGGCAGTGAATTTGAAGGGTAGTTTGATAAGATAAGCAGATGGGACAAGTATCACCTGGTAAACCTGGACAATCTGAGTTTGCAGTGTATTACTCGAAGTACGTGTCGTTGGTGGCTGAGAAAGACGTGGTTGCAGCTATTGAGTACCAAATCGACGACACAACGTCGCTCCTGGAAGGTCTTTCTGAGGAAACTGGCACTTTTCGGTATGCTGAAGGAAAATGGAGCGTAAAGGAGCTAATTGGACACGTAATCGACACTGAGAGGATATTCGCCTATCGGGCACTTCGAATCGCGCGTGATGATCGGACCCCGATCGAAGGATTTGAGCAGGACAAATATATCCAAAATGCAGATTTCGATAATCGAACGATTATTTCTCTTTGCCGGGAATTCGAGGCGTTAAGGCGATCTAATATTTTAATGTTAAACAGTTTTTCTGAAGCTGAGTGGCTCCGGATGGGTACTGCAAGCGGAAACGCCGTAAGCGTTAGGGCTTTGGCCTACATCATCGCCGGACACGAACTTCATCATATAAAGATTTTAAGAGAAAGATATCTCGTCTGAATCATCTTTCAGAAACTCAACGGAATTTGACGCAATAATGGTTGGCGGAGGCGCCGCTGGGCTTTTTTGCGCCACCGAGGCTGCGAAACGCGGACGCAAGGTTTTATTAATCGAGCACAATGCGCAACTGGGGCGCAAAATAATTATATCGGGAGGTGGACGCTGCAATTTTACAAATATCGATGTGCGACCGGAAAATTTCCTCTCATCTGATCCTCATTTCTGCAAATCCGCTCTTGCCGGATACACGCCGCAAGACTTTATAAAACTCGTTGAAAAATACCGGATAAGATACTTTGAGAAAAAACTCGGTCAGCTATTTTGCGAACGATCAGTCTTTTCAAATTTTGGACATGCTTGTTTCCGAGTGCTCAAAGGTAGAAGTCGAGATTCTTACCGATTGTTCCGTTAGGAAAATTGATCACGACGAAATATTTACCCTAAAGACTAATAAAGGAATTTTCAGATCACCAAAGCTTGTAATTGCAACCGGAGGCCTGTCATTTCCAAAAATTGGTGCTACAGATTTCGGCTACCGAATCGCAAAACAGTTCGGACTGAGAACACTTTCCCAGTAGAATTTTGCAGACGATCAAACATCTAAGCCCGCCGTTTGCTATCTAAAAGATTCGACATTCAGACCATAACGCTCTCGCATATCAATATCATCGGCTTCGATCACCTGTTGAATATTCTTTAGGCGGCGTTGCGCTTTGCGGATATGAGTTTTGGTGCGCTCAGCCATTTGTTTCAATAGATTTCGACCCTCAAGCTGCTCATTTCTTACTTTTTCGCGTAAAACGAATAACTCGGAAAGCTCCGATTCGAGTCTTTCCTCGGAAAGCTCTTTCAAACGGCGTTTGACCTGCGAAATTTGTCTGATTACCCGCACAAGTTGATCTCCGATCGAGTCTCCTTTTACAAGATCAGGCGAATCCCGATATTCTTCTACGAGCTTATTTAGCATCGTTTGGTCGCCTCCTGAATACGCGCCATTGAGCTTCAACATAAGCAAATGCCGGCGTTTTTGCTCTTCTTTATCGATCGCGAGATCGGGATGGATCATCTTTGCGAGATTGTGATAGGCTTTTTTTGCCTCCGGCGAAGGATTCCATTTCTGAGTGCAAGCCTGCCAATTTTCTTCATCGGCAGCTTTGGCAGATTCTTCAGCGCGTTTACGTGCTTCCTCGGCGCGTCGTTTTATTTCTTCATCTTCTGGGTTGAGTTTTACTTCTTCTTCCGCAATTTCAGCTTCAATTTCATCAAGCTCTGCATATAAACGGCCGACTTCAATAGTATATTGAGCTTCGAATTGCTCGAGCTCCCCGCGCAATTCTGTCATCTCTTCTTCGCGCACGACAAGCCGATTTTTGAGGCGCTTCAGAACCCCGTGTTTCTTTTCCAGTTCTAATTTTTCCGGTGAGGAAATGTTCATATAAAAATAGTAGGTGCCGATGCTACGCTTGTCCAACTTCGATTATTTCGTAGCTTGTCGTAATTTCTGCCGTTGGTCGAACGGTGTAGGCGACGGAACAATACTTCGTGTCTGAAAGTTCAATTGCATCGGCAACTGCCTTTTCCGAAACGCTACGCCCGTATACGATATGGTGAACATGAAAACCGGTAAAGCCGCGTGGATATTCGTCCCGTCTTTTGCCTTCGATCTCAACCTTATATTCGGTAATGTCTTGTCTCTTTTTCTCCAGAATCGAAACTACATCGGTCGCCGTGCAGGAAGCGACCGAAATCAGCAGAAGTTCGAGCGGAGTTGCGGCGGACTTTCTATCTCCCTTTACATCAATGGTTTGAGAGTTACCGCTCGGCGTTGTTGCTACAAAAAAATCGTCCCCCGCGTATCGTATCGAAGCTTTGTATTGGTTAGTTGCCATAAAATCTCCCGTTTCTCCAAACGAGCATTTTACAGAAGTTTGAGCGTTTTTCACACTTTGATCGGCAGTAATTTCTGATATCATCTATCAGACAAACCTTTGGCATGATAAATGCTTCTTATTACCTGGCAGCCCACATTTCAGAATTTTACTGGTTACAAAAGGTTAAGGAGAAAAAGATGAGCAGGATTAGACGCAATATTTCATTGTTCGCAACATGTTTGATGTTTTCGGCGACACAAATTTATGCGCAGACTGGATTGCAAGGTTCATATCAAATAGATAGCGCGAAAAGTGAAAATGTTTCGGAGATCATTGAAAGTGCAACTCGAAACAGCCGCGCAACGCAGGCAAACAGGCAGGATTTAGAAAACAAGCTAGCGGCGCCAGAAACGATTTCAATTGATATCCGCGGTAATCGGGTTACGCTCACGACATCGCAGTCTCAAAGCCCGGCGACTTTCATTGCAGACGAACAAACGCACGCATCGACTCGTAGCGATGGTTCCGCAATACGAGTTCGGGTGAGTCTAGAAAATGAGACCTTGACGATTTCAAGCGTTGGTGGCGAAACCGATTATACGCTTACTTTTGTTTCGCTCGACCGAGGAAGATCATTGCGGGTTACACGACGAATTACAACGGATTATCTGCGGCAGACTATTTTTGCGGACAGTTTTTACAATAAAACAGACTCATTCCGTAATACGGGCAGCACGGACGACGATCTTTATTCGAGTACTGATCCAAACGACAATCCAAACCGCAACACAGGACGAACAGCACCGACTGCGCGCACGGTTGGAAACGGAAATTATATTGTTCCTAGTGGTACGGTCTTAACAGGTTCCCTCGACAATACGATAACCACAAAAGCTTCCCAGGATAATGATCGGTTTAGGGTGATGATTCAATCGCCGAGCGAATATGACGGAGCAGTTCTTGAGGGGTATTTAACTGATGTAAAACGATCCGGACGCGTGACCGGCCGCTCAAGCTTTACGATGAATTTTGACACGATTAGGCTTCGCGATGGTAGAACCTATCCTTTTGCCGGCGTGCTGCAGAGCGCTACAGATAGAACCGGGAGAATTATTGAGACCGGGGATGAAGGAGACGCACGAGGCGACAGCAGGACAAAAGAATCCATAAAACGCGGCGGGATCGGTGCCGGGGTCGGTGCCATTCTCGGCGCAATAATCGGCGGCGGAAAAGGGGCGATAATTGGTGCGACCATCGGCGGAGGCGCCGGGGCGGGTTCTGTTATCGCTGAAGGAAAAGAAGACGTCGAACTTGATATAGGATCAACCATTACGGTTGAATCGACATCTCCTGGTAACTGACTAATCCTGAAAACCAATAAAATAAGGAGTGAAGGGTTTGATCCATCACTCCTTATTTTTTGAGTCCGGACTTTTTGACGGAACAAAAGCTAAAATACTTTCTCGCACGCAGCGATAATGCGCGGGTCCCTCGATCGCCTCCCATGTATCATTAGATCCCTAATTCCGCTTTTGCTTCCGCAAATTTTTCAACCGCAAATTTCAAGTCTTGTTTTGTGTGTGCCGCGGAAACCTGTGTTCTTATTCTTGCTTTGCCCTTTGGCACAACCGGAAAAGAAAACGGGATTACATAAACGCCTTTTTCCAGAAGCGAATCAGCCATTTTAACTGCCGGAAGGGCATCTCCGAACATTACGGGAACGATCGGATGTTCGCCGGGAAGAATATTCAAACCGATCTTTGATAATTCCTTTCGGAAAAATATTGTGTTTTCACTTAGACGGTCGCGGAGCTCGGTTGATTCGGTTAAAAGGTCGATCGCTTTTATTGAGGCGGCGACGATCGGAGGTGCGACGGAGTTTGAAAACAGGTACGGACGCGAACGCTGCCTGAGCAATTCAACGATTTCTTTTTTTGCCGAAGTATAACCGCCGCTTGCTCCGCCGAGTGCTTTGCCCAGTGTTCCGGTAATGATATCGATGCGGTCTATCACGCCGCAAAGTTCGTGGGTGCCACGACCCGTTTTGCCCATAAAACCGACTGCGTGCGAATCGTCGACCATTACAAGTGCATCGTATTGATCTGCTAAATCGCAGATATCCTTTAGTTTGGCTATGTAGCCGTCCATAGAAAATACACCATCGGTCGCGATAATCTTTTGTCGTGCCCCGCCTGCTTCCTTTAGTTTGGCCTCGAGCTCTTCCATATTGCTGTTTTTGTAGCGAAAGCGTTGGGCTTTACAAAGCCGCACACCGTCAATAATGCTGGCGTGGTTTAATTCATCTGAGATGATCGCGTCTTCATCGGTGAATAATGTTTCAAACAAACCTCCGTTAGCATCAAAACAAGACGTATAGAGGATCGTGTCTTCCATTCCAAGAAATTTGCTTATCTTTGCTTCGAGTTCTTTGTGTATCGATTGAGTGCCGCAAATAAATCTCACCGAAGAAAGTCCGTAACCCCATTTGTCCAACGATTCCCTTGCAGCTTTAATGATCGCCGGATCGTCCGAAAGTCCTAAATAATTATTCGCACACATATTTAAAACTTCATGGTTTGATACAGTGATCTTTGCGTCCTGCGGACTCTCGATTATTCGTTCCGATTTATAAAGTCCCGCTTCGCGGATCTCATTGATTGTATTTACCAGTTGATTTTGAAATTTTCCGTACATAAATGAATTCAAGCGGTTCCTATTTAAGCCCGTGAAACGGGTGTCCGATAATAGCCCCGTGCGCTAGCGCGGGGAAATGTTAGAAATTAAAGGTGTAGCCGGTAAAACGGGCGACAGAAACTATTTCTATATCTTAAAATCATCAAGAAGCAAAAACGTGTTTTACGGCAGATAGATTTTGCATTTTACGCCACGAAGATAGCTGACCGCAATGATGGTCTTCATGGTAGTGTTCATAGCGAATGAAGATGTCCGGTTTTGACCGGAGACATAATTGTTCGTCACACAAATCCCCCAACAAACTTAGCGTTTGCTTCCGTGAGCTTTTCAGCATGCAAACCAAACGTTTTTCTGCTGCTAACCAAAGGGCATTCTCCCCCGGCCGCTGCTTTTACAACCGTATTCTCCGTATATGGCGAAATTTAAAGACTCTGGCACGGTTCTTGTTTGTTTAATATATATAACAACAAAGTGAATTAAATACGAACAGTTTATTCACATTGAAATTAGGAAAAAATTATGGAAAACAAATTAGAAGGATTAAGAGTGGCAATTTTAGCAACAAACGGTTTCGAACAAAGCGAGCTATTTGAACCGAAGATAGCGCTTGAGAATGCCGGTGCTAAAGTTTCGATCGTCTCGCTCGAAAGCGGCGAGATCAAAGGTTGGAACAATAGTGACTGGGGCAAATCAATCGAGGTAGATATTATGGTTAAAGACGCCCGGGCGGAAGATTTTGACGCTTTGCAGCTTCCCGGTGGTGTAATGAATCCGGACACTCTCAGGATGGATAAAGATGCGGTCAATTTCGTTCGTAACTTTTTCAAATCGGGTAAACCTGTCGCAGCGATTTGTCATGCGTCGTGGACATTGATCGAAGCAAATGTCGTCAAAAATAGAACTTTGACTTCTTGGCCATCGCTAAGTACAGATCTTGAAAATGCCGGTGCTAAGTGGGTAGACGAAGAGGTAGTAGTCGACAATGGGTTGGTTACCAGCCGAAAACCGCAGGATATTCCCGCATTCAATAAGAAAATGATCGAGGAATTTGGAGAAGGTAGACATAAGCACCAAACAGCGGCGGCTTAATTGTCAGAAACCACAGCCGTAAATCGTAAACGACCGTAAATGTATGCCCGCAAGAGGAAGCGAAGATCTGCAGTAAAACCTTCGCTTTTTTTGCGGGCTCTTTATGTTGCTAAATAAATATTCTGTTACTTCTTATTTCTCGCTCCAATCGAGGATCACCTTCCCGCTGTCGCCGCCTTTCATCACTTCAAAACCTTCTTCAAACTCCTCAAACGGAAAGCGATGAGTGATCACAGGCTCGATATTTAAGCCGGATTCGAGCAGAACGCTCATTTGATACCATGTTTCATACATTTTGCGACCGTAAATTCCGGTTACAGTTAGCATATTGAAGACTACGGTTTTCCAGTCAATAGGGAATTCTTCGGTTGGGATACCTAAAAGTGCAATATTTCCGCCGTGCGCCATGTTGCCAACCATATCGCGAAACGCCGACGCGACCCCTGACATCTCAAACCCAACGTCAAAGCCTTCCTTCATTCCGAGTTCTTTCTGTGTATCCGCAATTGAGACTTCTTTTGTGTTTATAGCCTTTGTTACCGCGCCCATTTTTTCGGCGAGTTCCAGGCGCTTTGGATTAATATCTGTGATCACGACATGACGCGCCCCGGCGTGTTTGGCAACTGCCGAAGCCATGATTCCGATCGGTCCGGCGCCAGTAATTAAAACGTCTTCGCCAAAAACCTCAAACTGAAGCGCTGTGTGAACTGCGTTTCCAAAGGGATCAAAGATCGCCGCCACTTCCAGATTTACATTTTCTTTGTGCTTCCAGATATTGGTCATCGGCACTGCTATATATTCGGCGAAACCGCCGTTTGTCTGCACGCCGATCCCTAGAGTGTTTGCGCATTTTGCTCGTCGTCCGGCGAGGCAATTCCGACAGCGACCGCATACAAGATGCCCTTCTACACTAACGACATCACCCGCAAAAAAATCGTTAACATTTGAGCCGACTTCGACGATCTCACCGACAATTTCGTGGCCTAAAACGGTCGGGATATTTATAGTCGCCTGCGCCCAGGTATCCCAGGTGTATATATGAACATCCGTTCCGCAAATTCCCGTTTTCAAAACGCGGATTAAAACGTCGTTAATACCGATCTCGGGCTCCGGAACATCTTCGAGCCACAATCCTTCTTCAGCCCTGCTTTTTACAATTGCTTTCATATTGAATATCACTAGTGCCCGGTTATTAGTCGAATAGAATCAACTGTTTACAAGACTCGGTGTCTGATTGTTGTAGATCATATTCGTTAAGTATATGTGTTAATTGGGAATTGTCGAAAACCGACACAGAAATTATTTGTAGGATTTCGTAGAGACTACGCTCTATTTTCAGTTCTTTCTTAGCAATTGCAACCATCAGATAGGTGCAGATTGCGATCCATATTTGGGTCCGAACGGCGTTTTCCGGCTCGCCCTAGAACGTTTTGATCTTCAAATGCTGCTTCATCCATTTGAATAACAGTTCGATTTGCCAGCGATATTTGTATAGCATCGCTACTTCGAGTGCCGATATTTCAAAGTTATTGGTCAGGAACACATAAGTTTTATCTTGATTTTTGTCATAGAATTTCACGCATCGTAAGTGCGCCGGGTAGTCATTGGTCATCCTGAAAGTCGTCAGTGGAATCGATTGATCGAATCGAAGACCAAGAACTTTTTCAACCGGTCTTGAGAAAACGCTTGAAAGCCATATTGGATTTTGCACGGGTGATGAAAAAAGCACCGGTCTTGTGCATCCGGAAAAGTCTCCTGAAATTGAGAAACCCTCGATCCATTAAGTAGAAAGCTTTTGGTTCAACAGCGATGCGGTCAAGCATGTTTACCTCGTGAACCGTGCCATCGGTGATGCTTACGAACGTTGGTATGTTGCCGCGTAAGTCGATTAACGTGTGTAGCTTATCGGCAGCTCCCCCAAAAAGACACTGAGGCACAAATCAATCATAGTGGTGTCGAGTGCGTGAACCGGGCTCTCTACTTCGAGACCGAAGTCTTCATTGACGTAAAGCAGCCGTGCTTTTTTAATCAGAACCTGTACGAAGTCGGCGTATATTCTCCAGTTTCTTTTCTCATTTGCTTCGGCAAGCGTAGAGCGAGACACTGAACATTTGATACCAAGGTGAAACAGTTTTTTCTGATGCGCAGAAAGACAAAAACAGTATCGCAAAGACTCTCGCGGCTGGTAAGCTGTCCGAATGACATAGTCAGAAATTGGTTCCGGCATGTGAAAATCTTAACTTTGTAATTGCCTTCGTACCGATTAACGCATTTGTTGAATTCGGCTTTCGGTAAAATTTCAAAGAGCTGTGCAAAAACGTATTTTCCTCGGTACATTCGATCAGCTTACTGCGGGTTTGCAGGCTGCTGAAGCCGAAAAACCAAATTATCGCTTTAAGTTGCAAATAATCAATCACTTACAGCTGTAAAACAATTTTTAACCGGACACTATTGATTGAATATAAGATCTCAAAAGGATCAATACTTAATCAACATCATACGGAAACTGGACATCAAGGCAAGCATCCAATTTCCACGACGGGCATCGATTTCTTAAACGATCCGCTTCTGCAAGGTCGCTCGTATTCTTATTTGGACACGCAGATGTCGCGTCTTGGAGGTCCTAATTTCCACGAGATTCCGATCAATCGCCCGATTGCGGAAATGCTCAACAATCAACGCGACGCAAAGTTTCGCCAGGAAATAAATATGGGAAAAGTTGCGTATGAGCCAAATAGTCTAGCTGGCGGTCGTCCTTTCCAACCAATGGTCAAAGACGGTGGTTTTGAGTCGTATGAAGAAAAGATTGACGCAAATGAAATCCGTGCAAGAAGCGAAAGTTTTACCGATCATTTCACTCAAGCGGCTTTGTTTTTTAACAGTCAGGCGGAATATGAGCAACAACATATGATTGATGCGATCAGCTTTGAACGCGGCAAATGCGAAACCGAACATATACGCTCGCGGGTCTGCTATGTCCTAAATCAAATTGATAAAAAACTTGCCAATGGCGTTGTGGACAATCTCGGCATTGAGATTCCCAAGAAAATTGATGGTTCGATCAATCACGGTGTTCCGGCAGGTGCGGATATGAAGAAATACGAATCCAACCCGAAGAAACAAGGCGGCCTCGAAAAAGACCCCGCGTTGAGCATGGCAAACACCGTCAAAGACACGATAAAAACCCGCCAAATCACATTTCTCGTCGCCGATGGTTTTAATGCAAGCGATGTGACTACGATGAAAAAAGCACTCGAAAAAGAAGGTGCGATGGCAAAAATTATAGGTATGAAATCGAATAAAGTAACGGATTCCGAAGGTAAAAAAATGAATGTTGATCATGCCCTGCGAACCGTCGCTTCGGTTCTTTTCGACGCGGTTTATATTCCTGGCGGAGAAAAAAGCGTTAAGCCACTGGCGAAAAAATCAGATGTCTTGGAATTTATCAACGATGCTTTCACTCATTGTAAAGCGATTGCCGCCAGCGGTGAAGCCGTGGGTTTTGTCAAAGAAGAAACCTACCTTCGCAACGCCGATGAAAACGACGATGCGGTTATCTTAAACGAAAACGGTGCAAAAGGTGCTACGAGAGATTTCATCAAAGCAATCGCAAATCATCGCAATTGGGACAGAGAAATAAAAGGGATTGTTTGATAACAAGTGAATTAGTTTGGTTTAAATCGGAAACTCCTTTCCTTCTAAAGTAGGGGAGTTTTTTAAAATTAGATTTCGGTATAAAAACGGCCCTCAAATATTTTGAACTATCATCAAGCTTCGTAAAATTAGTATATTTTCCCCCTTAGTTTACTATCCTCTGTTTTCTAGCGCATGGCCTTATTAGTTCTGCCGATCATTGCCGGCGGCGAAGACTACGGAAGCTATGTTCGCAGAGTTCGGCTTCGATACTTTTCTTGCGTAACACGGGGCTTAATTTTCCGAAATGGGAACATTAAAAGCCCGCTCCGGGAAAAAGCGAATAACGGCTGCCGAGCTTCGTGCGTTGATTGGCAAGGAAATGCTCGTCCGTTATTTATTAAAGAAAGGTTTTTTGCATTGCTCAGCTACGAGATCGTCGTTTGATTTTTAGTAACTTTAATTTCATCTTTAATAAATGACTAGGTTTAGGGAAACCAGTTAACCCAGTAGTTTTTACCGAGACCGACCTTTGTCCGCACATTTCTGATTATCAAATCATCGGCTCCCGATGCCAGTTTTGAAAATTGACCTGTATTTAACTTAAAACTACCAAATTCTCTAAAAATAAGTAGTGTTTTGACAACATTATTCCTCAGATTTGAACGGCAAACGTCGAATTCGCTTTCCCGTAGCGGCAAAGATCGCATTTGTGATTGCCGGAGCAACTGCCGGATACGGCGGCTCACCTGTGCCAGCCGGATGTTCTTCGCTCGGAACTATATAAACTTCCAAAGGTGGTGCTTCGTCAATTGTTAACAATGGAAAATCTTTGAATGTAGATTGTTCGACGCGCCCGTTTTTTGCAGTGATTTCCCATTTTGTAACCGTCGCTGCACCGTCCATCGCGGCACCTTCGACTTGTGCTAAAACACCGTCCGGATTTACTACCCGTCCGCAATCAATCGCTGTAATTAAACGATGAATCTTTAGTTTTCCTTTAGTTGAAACTGATACTTCGGCAACTTGGGCAACGTACGTTTTCTTAAAAAAACAGCAAGCGATACCCCTCCCGCGTCCTTTTGGAAGCGGTTTTCCCCAACCGCCTTTTTCCGCCGCGAGCTTTAGCACATTCACGAGCCGTCCAGTGTTCCAACCCGGTTTTCCGCGACTTCCCGGCAGGTCAAGTTGAATCTCAACATCACGTGATTTTCCCAGAAGTTTTAACTGAAATTCCAGAGGATCAATTTCAGCGGTCTGTGCAATCTCATCAAGAAATGAATTAACTGCAAAAACATTGAATGAATGAGAAACGGAACGCCACGAACCCATTTGTACACCGACGTCTACCGATGTGTATTCAACAAGAAGATTCTGAACATCATACGGAAAATCCGCTGCTCCCGTAACGTCATAAACTTCGGGATATTGCACATCGCCAACATTTATATTTTTTAGAAGCGAGGCTGTGGCGATGTGATGATACCAACCTATTAGTTCATCATTTTCATTCAGTGCGGCTTTCATAAAATGATAACTCGGCGGACGGAAATAATCGTGATGAGTAGAATCAGGACGAGTCCAAACAAGTTTTATCGGCTTTCCGACTTCTTTTGAAACTGCCGCCGCTTCCATCGCATAATCGTAAGCCAAACGACGACCGAATCCGCCGCCTGCCAAAGTCAGATTCACCTCGACCTTTTCAGCAGGGATTTTCAACATTTCCGCGACCAGATTTTGAATATTGCGAGGTGCTTGCGTCGGTCCCCACATACGGCAACTATCGGGTTTGACATCTGCCGTAAAATTCATCGGCTCAAGACAACCGTGTGCAAGAATCGGCAGTTCATATTCGGCAGTGATCTGTTTTTTTTCCGTTTTAAAGGCTTTTTCAGTATTGCCTTTCTTGTAAATTACCTTTTGTCCCGGTTTATCTTTTAACTGCTGAAATGTTTTTCTGAGTTCATCAGTTCCAAATTTTGCATTTTCGCCTTCATCCCATTCAATTTCCAACGCTTCACGACCCTTTTGCGCCGACCAAAAACCATCCGCAACAATAACAATTCCGCCTCTGATCGCACCATATTTCTGACCGCCGACAACAAGTGGTTTTAGCTCAAAAACCTGTTTTACGCCTGAGATTTTCAATGCATTACCTGCATCAAACTTTTTGACCAGTCCTCCGTGAACCGGACATCGTTCGATCATCGCGTAGAGCATTCCGGGAACTTCTACGTCATAACCGTATCCTGCTTTTCCCGTAACAATATCGTCGATGTCCACACGCTTTACGGATTTCCCGATAAAATTAAAATCTTTTGAATCTTTAAGCGGAATTTTTTCAGGACGCGGGATTTTTGCCGCTTCTTCTGCTAATTCGCCATAAGTAAAGGATTTGCCGTTCGTTTTGTTTATTACCTTATTTTCTTTTGTAACTAAATTTTCTCGCGGAACATTTAGACGTTTTTCCGCCGCTGAAATTAAAAGTTCGCGTGCCAAAGCTCCGGCTCCACGCATCGCATCGTAATAACCTGCAACGCTGAAACTTCCGCCAACGGTCATTCCTCCAAACTTTTCATTTGCCTGAGCCTGGATTACTTTGACTGATTCCCAAGAAACATCCATCTCATCAGCCAAGATCATCGGCAAAGCAGTCCGTACACCCTGTCCCAATTCAGGTAATGGTGCAGTAATTTTGACCGTATTGTCCGTAACAACTTCGACGAAAATATTTAACTTGTGGTCTTTTACATTCTCAGCCGCAAGATTTATCTGCGGAAGTTTAAAACTCAAAAGCAAACCGCCCGATGCAGAAACGGCGATCTTTATAAAATTTCTTCGATTGAATTTTCCAGCTTTATTCATCCAGTTTTGCTTTTTTCAATGTTTTTGAGGCTCGATGAATGGCTCGGCGTATTCTGAGATATGTTCCGCAACGGCAAAGATTTTTTTTCATTGCCTTATCTATTTCTTCATCCGTGGGAGTGCTATTGTGCTCGAGAAGCTCCGCGGCTTGCATAATCTGTCCGGCTTGACAATATCCGCATTGAGGAACGTTTTCAGCGATCCAGGCTTTTTGCAGAGGATGATCTCCTTCTTTCGATAATCCTTCAATGGTTATAATGTTTTTGCCGTCAGCTTCTGAAACAGCCAAAATGCAAGTGCGAACCGCTTTTCCGTCAATGTGCACCGTACAAGCTCCGCAAATCCCGAAACCGCATCCGAATTTGCTTCCAGTTAAATTTAGATCTTCACGAAGAACCCATAGAAGAGGTTTGGCGCCATCAGTTTTAATTTGATGCTTTTTTCCATTTACCCTTAAAAAATACTTATCCACTTTCAATAATTCCCACATTATTACCACTGAAATATTCTTACTATATTGCCAATATAGCAATCAATTTGACCAAAAGCAAATTCCAGTCATATACGCGCAATCTTCAGCCACGGCTAATTCAAGCAGTGATCACAATCTTGATCCGGCAAAAGTCATTATATTTTCGGTTTGTTTCTGTTGTGATAGGATTTTTGGGAACGGTACGAACATATTTCCTGTTTTCCATTTGACTTCGATTTTTCATGCGTTTGACAGTTTCTTGCGTTAAAAGTTTGGAAATTCCAGATTAGGGACGGTAGATCGATGACAAAACGTTTAGGCTTTGGTGAAACGAATCGCGAAAGGAACACCCGCCTAGATCCACTCTTGCTGCTAGACAGATGTTTCTTGAAACGCCTATTGACCGGAAAATAGAGTCGGTTTGGGACCTATTGCGAATTTATAACAAGGAAATGGCAGGGAAACGGTTCGATTTTCCGGAGAAAATTCACTCGAGAGGACAGCTTTATCTTCCGACCCTCGTTTCGAAACAGCCATATTCCTTCAAGATTCCTGAGGAAGTCACAAATACAACGGTCCAGGCTCTTTTTCGGTTTATCGCCCTGGACGAAACGAATGATCCGATTGAAACAGCTGGATTTGGCAGGTTGGATTTCGCAATTCCATCGACTAGTGAAAAAGTACAGCGGTCCGAAGTCTCTTGTTGAGCCGGAACCATCCTAACCCGTCGAAAGAATTGTGAAGTTTGCTCGACCCAATTGAGCGCTGGGCGTTAAAGTGGAACTTAACGGACCCGTGGCTAGTGGATTTCGCGATCGAATTGCCTTGTAATTTTGAGTTGGAACTTATCGAGCGTCGAGGTGAAATCGAAATTACCCGCAATCGGGCTAAGGAAATCTCTTGAAAGGTCTCGCGCATTTGTCTATGGACAATCTGGAGATTTTAGCGGGCACGCGAAATGAGCACGGGAACGATTACGCAGCACTGGAACATCAACAGATTGCTCGCGTATTGTTCTCTTTCGATTCAGAGTTGTCAGGAGCCGGAAAACAGATATCGACCGTTATTTGGAAATTGCGAAATTCGAGGAACAACGACGGTTGGATTTATTCTGTATTCGCGGGAACGGATGTTGGGTTGACGAGGATTTTGGACCAAATGAGGATCGTTCTTGGGCTTTTTTGAGTGTAATAGTGATTTATTTTTGCTCGATAATTGCGTCCAATCTGGAGAAGTTACTTGAGGGAAGAGACCGTCCACCGCCGCAACGTTATTTATTCTAATTGTAATTTTTATCTTACTGAGATATACCTCGCAGTAGTTGTAATACAACCTAGAAGTCGACACTCTAGATTAACGAGCATACCAAGTAAACCCAATCCAATTTATTGCACAAGCAAGAACTTGTTGAATCTAATGGTGGCTTGGGACAGAACGAACTGATGAGACGAAATGAGCAAGCCGAGTGTCGCATGTTCTATCTGAAAAAGGATATCCGAAATTTACCCTTTCCGGATATCCCAAAACAAATTGCTAAACGACACTCTACTATTGAAAAGTTTACCCGATGACTAAATGACTGAAACTACCGGATCGCGAGCGGTTTTCTAGCGTAAACGGCGCCGCTTGTCTGGCTCTCGTAGCGTATCTCGTACTCTCCCGGTTTCTTTGGCAGAAATTTCACTAATACCTCTTCGACCAAGCCTCCTTTAAGATCTTTCCATCTTCCAGTTTGTACCGGAGCAGTCCGCCGACGCCTTGAATCGCGGCTAATTGTTCGTTGTCTTCGATCATTAAGACAGCTGCACCGCTCGTTTGGGCGAGGCGAATTAATTCACTGCGCATATCTTGATCGAGAATTCCCGGCTGCGGATCGAGCAGCAGAGTTTCGACCTGACCGTTTTCCAGAGCTTTCTTTATAAAATCAATTCCCGCCACGGCAAGCCCGCAGCCGCGCATTGCGCCAATCAGTCAGTTCGGAAATTGTCGCTTTTTTTCTTCCACAGCACCTGCCAAACCTACAAAAAAAGCTGGATGTGTGCGGAAACGCACGGTGTGACAATACAGATAAGTTGTAATATAGGATTCATGCGGCTTACATCATTTATGGGTTGATCATCAGGAATGATCCCGCATGATGTTCGACTTAGGTTCGCTGGAAACAGGAAGGGACCGATCGAATGACACCTAAACAAAACAAAAGGAGAAAAAGGAAATGGACACAACAACGCTAATTATTATTATAGTCGTATTGGTACTCTTATTCGGCGGGGGCGGTTTCTGGTACAGGGGTCGAAAATAGATCGTCTGACTCATTGAGCCATTGATCACGCGTTGGACTTAAACTTCAACATGTGAAGAAAATCAGGAAAGTTCCAAAACCGCTTGTAAAACGTAATTCTGATTCGTCCGGAAGGGTGCGAAGTTTCTTTGCTGAACCCGAGGCAGTACTATTGTTTTCGGTTGACTGAAAGAAGAAGATGCGTAAAGGCCAAGCCAATCCCCTGGTCAGCGTTTGGAAATAAGCGGGATATGATCGTGCTGCGGATCGTCTGAGAAACGCTTTGGAGAAATTGGTAACGTTCTTTTCGAGGTTCCGGGCGAATACGTAAGTCACCTTTGTAATACAAACCTTATCGAATCGGTTTTCACCACGATTCACGTACGAACCAAAACCGCCAAAAGATTTCGGACGGACCGAAACGGCTTGCATCCTGAGTTCAAACTACAGGACCGGGCAAGCAAAGGTTGTCAAATAATCAACCATCCGGAATAGTTGAGATTGGTGAAATTCCCAAACTAAATTCTGACGGACAGAGGTTCAAAAACACGAATGCGGGAGGACTTTTCCACAACTCGTGACGCAAAATCCGAAGCGATGGGAAATCAGTTAGTTGTTAAGTGAAAAATTGATTACCAGTGTTCTATAATAAAAATTCAAAATGAACTAAAGGTGGACTAATTATGAAAAATTCGCCGCCGAACAGGCGAAAATAATCAACCCGCTTGTCGCCGGCGACATTTCATTCTTAACAAATTCTTCGATTTTTTCGCGGTCAACACGAAAAGAATCCAGATCCTCACCGCGCGGAAGATAAGTTTTTTCGATCTCGTGCAATCTGTCTTTAAGCACGATCTCGCCCGACCGAACACCCGGATTTCCGCCGGTTGCCTGCGGCCGCATATCGAGATAGATGCTCAAAACCGGCATTTCGGTCGGTGTGAACTCCGCTAATCTTTTTATTAAATTTTTGTTCATAATTTTGTTGATCGAACTTGTTTTGCTTTTATTTTCTCCAAAATTTTCAAAAACATCTTCATTTTTCAATTATTTACCTGTCACACCGCCTTTAAATTCCTCTGGATTCACGTCAAATTTTTTCTTGCACGCGGTCGAGCAAAAATAAATAATCAGTCCGTTGTAATCGGCCTGTCCGGCGGCATCCGCGTGTTTGATTTGCATACCGCAAACCGGATCTTTATGTGTTGTTGTATCCATTTTGTAAACTCCTGTAAAATCTGTCTTACGGGTTGTCTATGCCTGCCATTCATTACGATCGACACGCTTTTATCGTCGTCGGTTCAATTCTTGGTCAACAAGTTGTAAATCTTTGCTAAAATCCAAGCGAGTATTCCCACGGATAAACTCCACCCGAAAAGCCCCCAAATTACACCGTTTGGTCAAAGCATCCAACCACTTTTTCCCATTTCCGCCATTTTCATTTTTATGACTTTAGTATCTTGTGCCGCTGCTCGGCCGATACCCAAAAGGACGAATATTACTTACACAGAAACTTTTAATATTTGTTTCTTCACGATTATTTGTCCATACTTCACGCGGTTTGATGCGGTTCTGAAACATCTTGAACAAGTTCGGCCGTAGTATTCATCGGAGCAGTTCGTGCGATATCAGCTTGTGCGACGATTCCACAACAACAACCTGCATCATCAACGACGATCATTCGGCGGACTTTGTGATCTTCCATTGTTTTACAACATTCATCCAAATCCGCGTCCTGTTTTACACTGACCACCGGAAAACTCATTATTTCCGCCGCAGACATTTCAAGTGCATTTTTTCCATGAGGCAAAGTATTGACCGTAATATCGCGGTCAGTCACAATGCCGACAGGCGTATTAGTTTCAAAATTTTCAACCACGGGAATTGCACCGCAATCATTTTCAATCATTAAATGAGCAACATCGCGTAAGCTAGTTTCCGGCAAACAACAAGCCGGAGTTTTTGTCATAATTTCATTTACTTTCATTGAGTCATCTCCCTTAATAGAATTCGATTCCAGATACAAAACTTTTTTTTGCAAATTCTGAAAGTTTTAGAACTGCAGCACTACAACAACTTTTGAAATGCCGCAGAAAATAATTAATTACCGAACTCCTTCGCTTATCAAACGGCCCGCTTTAATTCATCAATAAATTTCACAGCTTCGCGCCGAACGTGGTCGGCAAGCCGCGGATCAATAATGCTCTTTATGCGACCTGCTTCAATATCGCGTACCGCTTTCGTTTTGAAATCGAGAATCGTTTCCGCCGCACTCAAAATTGCATTAGTTTCAGGATTTTGAACGAGCGAACCAACAACCGTAACAGGCTCGTGAGCAAGTGCTACGGCAGCTCCGGCAATACCGCCGTGATTATGCAGATCAGCGAAAACACGGCTTGTTTTCATCGCCGTTTCAATCAACTCGGTTTCTTCGGGATCGAGCAAATGGGCAACAAAACGGGCGTGTTCATCCATAATGTTTGTCCAAAATAGAGATACTTCGTCTTTATCAAATTCCGATTCGCCGCCAGCCAGCGTTTCGAGCCGTCGAGTCCAGCGTTCAGCTTCGTGCCGTGCGTGATCAAAGAAAAGCGTCCACACCAAACTCCGCAATTTGCCCGATGCTTGTGCTTCACCCAAACGGGCTTTGTATTCGATAAACGGTTTAATTTCTTCAGTTATTTTGCTGACAAAAGTTTTCAATTCGTTTCGATGCGGCGGAGTTTCGCCGATAAATTGATACAAATTAGTGAAGGATTCATTGAATTGAATTGCTTCTTTGCGTTCCTCTCCTGCTGTTTCGGGCGGCATCAAAAGTGTAAAGAAAAGTGCGTGCTCCGCCATAATATCAACGGCAAAACGGGCATCTGCCCAAGCGTGCGTCGCCGCGTCATTATTTTCAAGAACCGGAACTACCACCGCCTTTTCAAACGGAATTTCTAACTCTATCCCGCCGCTTCGCGTATAAACTTTAAGACCGGTTTGGTCTTGTGCTGTTGCTTCTCCCATTTTTTTACTCCTTGTAATTTTCAACGCCAAAATCGTTGTTGGTTAAAATCAAAACGAAAGCGTCGGCTAAATCTTTGCAATTCACCTCAATACTTTTATGATTATTTCGCATAATCTGCAGGATTTTCTTCAAACTTCTTTTGACACGAGGACGAACAAAAATAATAAGTTGTTCGCTCGTCTTCAGCTTTCCCGCTGGCTTTTGATTCTTCGACTTCCATTCCGCAGATCGGATCTTTATGTGTTTTGTTGAATCCACATTATTATCTCCTATGATGAATTTCCATTCCAAAGCGGAGTTTTTGCTTTTTGTCTTACTCCGCAATTACAAAATTGTTGAAATCTTCGAACACCCAATCGTTTTTCAGGGTGTCGTAGATTATTCCTAAATACTTTCTCGCCGTTGCGATTTTCGCCTTTCCGTGTCCGCGTCTTTTC
>JBGTGX010000107.1:0-68391 GCA_041746475.1 Pyrinomonadaceae bacterium
TCGAAGTAAGGGACGGTCTGAAACGATATTTTGACTTCTACAACCACGACCGCGGACACCAGTCACTGGGATACAAAACACCGGCAGCGATCCACCTTAAATAGGCCGTTTTGCTGTCTGGACAATGGGGTCCACTTTAAAGATCACCAACGACTGAATTTCGCTGTGAATAAATTGGCAAAGCTCCGCACACGAGGAGGAGAAATGATGCTGTCAAGGCCTTTACTATCATAGATTGTGTTTACTTTTCAAAATACGTTAACCGGCAAGGTTGTTTGAGCCCGCTAGTGCTTGATCCCATCCCGATCATAAACCGCCATTATCGTTCCCGTCATTTGCGCGACCAGTTTTTCTTTCCCGTCGAACTCGGCAAAAGCATCGGACTGACAGACGGAAATGGTTCGACCGGGCTTTAATACCTCGCCCACGACACGAAAACGCTCTCCTTTTGCCGGTGCCAATAGATTGATCTTAAATTCTACCGCCAAGACTGCGGAACCCTCCGGCATCAAAGAAAAGGCCGCATATCCGCACGCACTATCCATTGCGGTCGCCAACATTCCCGCGTGCAAGAATCCATTTTGCTGTGTTAATTTTTCGTCGTATGGGAATCCGAGGGTGATTCGCCCCGGCTCAATGCTCTTGATCTCGCAACCGATCGTTTGCATCGCATTTTGCAGCGCAAAACTTTCCTCAACGCGACTTCGATAATTGTCATTCATGGGTTTAAACCGGAGGCTGTCGTTTTCATGGTAGAAATTTTACACCCGGGCAGGCAAAATTGCTTTCGCAATATCTATTTTATTGACGAAACTCGATGAGTAAAATTGCCTTTAGCATCTATAAGACCCCGTGAAAGGATTTTCGGTGAATTGGCGTCGGGCCGTTTATTCGTAAGGCATCGAAATGAGCTTTTGTACCATAGCCTGCGTGTTTTGAAAAACCATATGCGGGATAGGTTTTGCAATAATCATTCATCAAATTGTCCCTGTAGACCTTTGCGATAATCGAGGCAGCTGCTATGGAGACGGAAATTGAATCGCCTTTAATAATTCCCTTCTGGGGAAGATCAAGGTTTTTAAGCACAAGTGCGTCGATCAACAAAAAATCGGGATTCGGTTTAAGACTCCCGACTGCTAAAATCATCGCCTTTTTTGTCGCTTCCAAAATATTTATTTCGTCAATTTCGTGAGCCTCGATTTGTCCTAAAGCATAGGCTAAAGCATTTGTTTTTATTTCTTCGGCGATGCGTTCACGATTCTTTTTTGAGATCTTTTTCGAATCGTTCAACCCCTCGGGTAATGGTTTTAACAGATCCAAAATTACTGCACCTGCGACAACCGGCCCGGCTAAACAACCTCGTCCGACCTCATCAACGCCAGCGACAAGCTGAAAACCTTCGGCGTGACCCTGTAGTTCAAAATCTAAGCCTATCTTTGTATTAACTGCCATAATGAAAAATCAGTATAACGAGCCAGAATGACTAGGTTGATCAACTCAAAAAGCCGAACCGCCCATCATGGCCGTTATACTGATTGTACTTATTAATATCCAGAGAAAGGCTTTTTACTTCGCAGACTTTCCTTTCTTCTTTTGGCGCATGTCACGCTCAGGAATTCTGGCGGCCTTTCCACGCAAATTCCGAAGATAATACAGTTTTGCGCGTCTAACTTTTCCGTGACGAACCACGTCAATATGATCAACGATGGTCGCGTGTAACGGAAAAATTCTTTCGACACCGACACCAAAACTGGTTTTTCTAACGGTGATCGTTTCGCGAACGCCCCCATGTTTACGGGCAATACAAACACCTTCGAATGCCTGGAGACGTTCTTTATTTCCCTCAGTAATTCTTACGTGTACGCGAATGGTATCGCCGGGTTGAAACGAAGGAATATCGTCTCTTAACTGTGTATTTTCAATAGCATCTAAACGGTTCATTTTCTTGTTTGGGTAATTGGTTATGGTAATTAGTAGTCCGCGAAAAGTTATCAATTCAGCTAATACCCGATCACCTAACACCTATCACCTATCGCTCCTCTAATAAATCTCTTCTAAACTTTCTTGTTTTCTCCAGCGCTTTTTTCCTACGCCATTTTTCAATTTCGCCATGATCGCCGCTAAGCAAGATATCCGGCACTTCCATTCCTCGAAAGTCCCTCGGTTGCGTATAATTCGGGAAATCTAAAATCCCATCCGAGAAAGAATCGTTTTCGGCTGAAGTTTCGCTACCCAGGGCGTTAGGTAAAAGCCTGACAATCGCATCTGTCAAAACAACTGCCGCGGGTTCGCCGCCTGATAACACGTAATCACCGATTGAAATTTCATCGGTCACAAGTGTCGCGTTTACCCGCTCGTCAACGCCTTCGTACCGCCCGCAAATTACTAAAATATGTTTTGCACGCTCGGCGAATTCTTGTGCAATTGCGTGTTTCAAAGACTTCCCTTGCGGAGAAAGCAACACGACTCGTGTTCGGGCGGGATATTTGTCTTTGTCACAAGTTCCAATCAAATTTTCAATCGCGGCAAAAATCGGTTCCGGTTTAAGCACCATTCCATCCCCGCCGCCAAAGGGTCTATCATCGACCTTTCGATGCTTATCTGTCGCCCATCCGCGCAGATCATGCACCTCAATTTCCACAAGTTTTGATCCTTTAGCACGCCGAATGATACCGAAATCAAAAACTTCGCTAAAGAACTCCGGGAAAATTGTCAAAACATCGATCTTCAACATCAGGGCTAGAACTCCAGCAATCCTTCCGGCGGATCGACCGTGATAAGCTTCTTTTCAATGTTTACTTTCGTGCAGATCGCTTTCACGAAAGGAATCAAATATTCTTTACCGCTACTGCCGTCGACGACTACCAGATTTTCATTTTCTCCCGCACGAAATATCTCTTTTACGACGCCAAGCTCAACACCCTTTGTGTCAATCGCACGACACCCGGCTAAATCCCAGTCGAAATATTCTTCTTCAGCAAGGGAAACGGCGTCATTTGCTAAAACGCATATTGTAATGTTCTTAAGGGTTTCGGCGCTTTCGATTGAATCGAAACCCGTAAATTTCAGAATCACCCGCTCCTTTTGAAACCAATGATTTTCAAGCTCAAGATTAGAAACTTTTTCGTCTTGGTCGACACCAAAAACATTTGCTAAATCGTCAAATCTCTCGGGAAAGTCCGTCAGAATTTCGGCAACGACCTCACCCCGCAATCCCCGCGTTTTTGTAATTCTCGCAATGGCAACTAAATCCGGCATCATCCAGCAAACTAATCTTCAACTATCTGTAAGTTAAAGCGTCTGTTATGTTTTTGACCAGCAAAAAAAAGAAGTGACCTGATCGCTCTTATGGTTCTGCCTCCCTTTCCAATCAATCGCCCCATATCGCTTTCGGCTACACGAACTTCCAAAGTTAAGCTTTTACCTTCAGAGAATTCGCTAACCTCAACCGAATCTTTATCATCCGCCAAACGAGTAATAATATTTTCTACCGCTTTTTTCATGATTAGTGAAACTCCGTAATCGGATATCTAAAGCTCAAACCGATTCCATCCTGGGTTTACTCGTCCTTCTTTTTTTCTTCAGCTGCAGGCTTTTCTTCCGATACTTTTTCGTCAACAGCTTTCTGGGCTTCGGACTCTTCAGCTTTTACTTCCTCAGTCGGAGTTTCCTCGGACGCCGCTTCTTCCTTCGCCTCAGCCTTGGATTCATCGGTAGCTTCCTCTGTTTTCACTTCATCGGAGACCGCTTTCTCCTTCGCCTCAGCCTTAGATTCATCCGTAGCTTCCTCTGCTTTAGCTTCCGGAGCCGCCTTTGCATCTTCGCTTTTAGCTTCAGAATCGCCAGCTTCATCCGCTTTCACGTCCTCAGCCGGAGCTTCAACGGATTCAGCTTTTTCCTTTGCCTCGGCTTTAGATTCGTCTTTAGCTTCAACTTTTGGAGCTTCCGGAGCAGCTTCCGCATCTTCCGTTTTGGCTTCAGAATCGCCAGCGTCATCCGATTTTGCTTCTTCAGCTTCGGCGGCGGCTTTTTCAGCTTCTGCTTTTTTAGCTTCAGCCTTCTCCGCAGCAGCTTTTTCCGCCGCTTCCTTCTCAGCTTGTTTTGCCGCCTCAGCTCTGGCTTCTTCCTTTGCTTTCAAGATGGCAGCCTGCTTAGCAACTTTCTCGTCGGCACGTTTTTGTTCAAACTCGGCGCGTTCTTCCGCGGTCATCGGCGGATTATTTTTGATCAAGCTTGCAACTGTTTCAGTTGGCTGTGCACCTTTGCCGATCCAATAGTCAATACGCTCATGATTTAATTTAACATCCGGCGGATCAACCATTGGATTGTATGTGCCAAGGTTTTCCATATATTTGCCATCACGTTTTGAGCGTTTCTCTTTGATGATCACTCTGTAAAACGGTTTCTTTTTCGCCCCCATGCGGGTCAATCTGATTCTTAACATAATATCCTTCGTTATCTATCTTCTCTTTTTTCTCTTTCCTCTTTTCTTTCTCTTAAGTCTCTTTGTCAATGACGCCTGTTTTTCGTCATACTGATTATCAAATTCCTCTCCGCCGCCGGCAAACATTCCACCCAAACCGCCGTCGCCGGCACCGAGCATATTACCAAGTCCGCCGCTTAAACCACCCATCATTTTCTTTCCGAGCGATCCAAACAAACCTCCCCGGTTCATTTGCATCATCATTTTTCGCATCTGCTCATATTGACGAAGCAAACCATTTACATCAGCGATTTTCATCCCCGATCCGTTCGCAATCCGCGTTTTACGACTAGCGTTTATCACAGTGTAATCACGGCGTTCTTGAACCGTCATCGAATCGATGATCGCTTCTGTGCGTTTCATTTGAGCTTCAACTTCTTCCGATTGCTCATCCGATAGAGACATCCCGCCGGTCATTTGCTCCGGAAGCATCTTCATCAGTTTCGACATTGAGCCGAGTTTTTTGAATTGGCCAAGCTGATTCCGAAAATCTTCGAGCGTAAACTTGTTGCTCGCCATTTTCTCAAGCTGGGCTTGAGCCTCTTCTTCATCAACCTTTGATTGGACTTCTTCGATGAGCGTTAAAACATCGCCCATCCCCAAAATTCTTTGTGCAATTCGGTCCGGGTAAAAGGGCTCGATTGCGTCGTATTTTTCACCGACACCGACAAATTTTACCGGCTGACCAATGACTTGTTTGATCGAAAGTGCAGCACCGCCACGAGCATCGCCATCCATCTTGGTAAGGACAACCCCGGTTACACCAATTCTCTTATGAAATTCTTCGGCTGATTTGACCGCATCCTGACCGGTCATTGCGTCAGCGACAAACAAAACTTCGACGGGCTGCGTCTCGGCTTTGATCTGCTCCAGCTCAACCATCAAATCATCATCGATGTGCAAGCGCCCGGCGGTATCAACGATCAGCGTGTCGTATCCAACTTCCTGAGCGTGCTTCATCGCACCTTCAACAAGCTTGAGCGGATCGTCAGTTTCGGCGTCTTGATAAACACTCTGGCCAACTGCTTCAGCAACAACCCGAAGCTGCTCGCGCGCCGCAGGTCGATAAACGTCAACGGAAACAAGAAGCGGTTTACGTTCCTGATTCTCGGCAAGCCACTTTGAAATTTTTCCGGTCGATGTCGTTTTACCGGATCCCTGCAAACCGACGATCATCACGACGTTTGGAGTTTGCTTGGTAAAAACCAGCCTCGAACTTGTTCCGCCAAAAAGGTTTACAAGCTCATCATAAACGATCTTAACTACCTGTTCGTGAGGTTTTAGATCCTGCCAAACTTCCTGCCCTTCAGCCTTTACACGAATCGCCTCAACGAAATCTTTTGCTACCTGATAATTTACATCCGCCTCAAGAAGAGCCATCCGAATTTCACGTAAAGCGATATCTATATGCTCGGGGGTTAGCTTGCCCTGACCACGCAAATTCTTCAGCGTTTTCTTTAATTTGTCGGATAAAGATTCAAACATATAAAGCCACTTCTTCCATTAAAGCCGAAACTATAAATACTAGTGTTAAAGGTATAAACTGTCAAGAAACGAAGGCTTTAACTTAGGCTTCACCAATCAAAGGATCATGGAAGCTTATTTGGAATTTGGCTCCAAGATGGGCTTACCGTGAACAATGCATAAGAACTGCACTAAAGTCCCTTAAGAAAAATCCCAATATGAGACAAACGACAGATGCCCAGAACGTTTCCGTAGAACTCGGTCAGGAGGCCGGTGGATATACTTCTCTAACGATCAATCCGAATTTGTTTTCGACAACACCTTTTGAAATCCGGTAAATAATCACGCCCCGATATCGAGAATTCGCCTGATTGCATCAAATACGCTTTCAGTTCTCACGGTCAAGATACATTTCGGCCGGTCAAATTCTTTACACATGTAGCCCGCACAGGGTTGGCAAGCGAGTTTTTCAAAAACAATTTCATTCGGCGCATCCGTCCAAGGCAGCCAATGGTCTCGGTTTGATGAACCAAATATGACGACCGAAGGAGTTTGGACCGCTGCAGCTATGTGGGCGATGCCGGAATCGTTTCCGACAAAGATTTTCGCATTAGAAGCTAAAGCATTGATTTCAGGAAGGGTTAGATTGTCTAAAGTTAAAATTGGTGCATTGGTTAGCTTTTCAAGATTGTCTAAAACTTCGCGTTCGTTTTGGGTTGCGACCGCCACAGTCTGAAGACCATTTTCGTTTAAAAATTCTGCAACTCGTGCAAAATTCTCCGTCGCCCACTGCTTCGTATCAAATGCCGCTACGGGATGTAGAAGTGCATAAGTTTCAAGAAAGGTTGTTTTCTCCGTAAACAAAAAATCGCCGTGTTTTTGCCTAGCAGCGGTTATTTTTTTCGACAGCGAATCTGACGCCGCTTTCGTAACAGAAAGGCGGGTCTTCGGTAAATGCTCAACAGGAATTCCGACAAAACCCAAAAGTGCCATTTGCTGTTCAGCGGAATGCGTTTTTTCCTTTTGCCAGAAATCTGATGCGGATGTAAGACGATGATTATAGAGAAATGAATAACTGTAATTTGAATAGCCGACACGATGTTTAGCCCCGCTAGCCCGAACCAAAAAGGTCGCAGTCGTTCCGCCGTGGAGATTAAACGCCACGTCATATCTTTCTTTTCGAATTTTTCGAGCTAGTTGTAAGCGTGCGTTCGAATCCTTTGAAACCTTCCAGACTTTGCTCACTTCTTCAAATCCGTCAAGTACGGGTGCAACCCAATCTTCTAAAACTAAATCTATTTGGGCTTCAGGTAAATATTCGCGTAACGCAATTAAGGAAGGTGTGGCAAGAACCGTATCGCCGATCGATCGAAGACGAACAACAAGAATTTTTTTAACCTTCTGCCAATCAATCATAATGACAACGGACATGAAAAACGAAAAATTTTCTCAACTATCGATCATCATAATTCATTCATCAACCGTTGCTTCATCGACCAACATTACGGGAATCTCATCGCGTATCGGATAAACAAGTTTGCATTCCGGGTTCTGGCAGGTTAATCCCGTCTCATCGTCTTTTATTTTGACCTCGGATTTACATTTTGGGCAACGAAGAATTTCCAATAAATCAGAACTGATGGTCATATTTTTGCTCCAGTATTTTCTTTGTTAAGTCTAATCGCGATTCTATCCGAAAGACGTTGAACTGCAAAGACAGCAGGAAAGGACAAGAGATAAATCTCCTGTCCTTTTTTCCAGACATATTACAAATTCGATCTGCAGTTCGCTATTCGGCTGCTCCTTCTTCTACCTGCGTGCCGCAATCCGCACAAAATTTTGTACCCAGAGCTAGCTCTGCTTCACATCCCGTACATTTAATCTTTTCCTGTTTGGATCCGCAATCCGAACAGAATTTTGCACCTTCGCGAAGTTCCGAACCGCACTTCACGCATGGCACTTTTGCAACTTCCATCTTACCGCCGCATTCCGCACAAAATTTTGCACCCGCGGCATTTGGCTTGCCACAATTTGGGCATGCTACAGTTGCAGAAGTCTGCCCGCTGCCGCCTTGCTGCTGCTGACCCTGACCACCTCCAAAAGCGTTTACCATTTGGTTTCCAACTGCAAATCCGGCACCTAGACCTGCGCCCAAACCGGCTCCGCCTCCTTCATTTTGAGCCGCATCGCGCATTGCATCCGCTGCTTGAAATTGTGAATATTTGCTTACGTCGCCGAGAGCACCCATTGAAGCACGTTTGTCGAGAGCTTCTTCGACCTCTTTCGGCACACTTACATTTTCTACGTAAAATTTCGTGACTTCAAGGCCGTAATCCTTAAAATCTTCGTTTATCTTCCCGCGGATGACATCGCCAATTTCCTTATACTGAGCCGCAAGATCGAGTGCAGGGATCTTCATTTCACCGATCGCATCAGTAAACTCGGTTACGATCGCACGCTTTAATTGAACATCGATATCTTCAGTATCAAAATGGGCATTTGTTCCGGCGACTTCTTTTATAAAAGTTGAAGGATTCGCAACACGCAACGAGTAAGCACCGAAAGCACGAAGGCGAACAATCCCAAAATCGTCATCACGAAGCATGATCGGGTTTGACGTACCCCATTTCATATCTGTGAATTGCTTTGTGTTTACAAAATAAACTTCCGACTTAAACGGCGAATTAAATCCATGTTTCCAAGCACCAAGCTTCGAAAGAATCGGCGTATTTCCACCATCGATCGCATATTTCCCGGGACCAAAAACGTCACCTACCTGACCCTCGTGTACAAAAACAGCGGCCTGGGATTCACGCACAATAAGCTGCGCACCATTCTTTATTTCCTGTCCGGCAACCGGAAAACGATAAAGGATCGTGTCCTTGTCATCATCGAGCCATTCAATAACCTCGATAAATTGATTTAGCGCCGCTTCCTTAACCTTGTCTATAATACTCATTATGTTTTTTCTACTCTCCTTCTGTGATCTAAAACGAAATATACTCAATGGATGTTCGCGAATTCACTTCTGCTTGGCTTCGAAAAAGTATGCTCATTCTGTTAATAATTTCATCGAATCATTAGATTATAAGCGATAAAGTGCTATGTTTTCAATTATTTCTAATGCGTTTGTATAACGCTAAACAAATCAACATAGTAAGGCCTCCAATGCAATCAAGAAAAACGTCGTAACCGGAGGCCGTGCGAGTCGGATTGAAACTCTGGTTAAATTCATCAAGGGTTGCAACAATAAGCACGACCGCGAAAGCGGATAGATGCCAGTATTTTCTTACCGAATCATTCGCGGAAGTCCAAAAAGCACGGGATGCAAAAAACGCTAAAACCGAATATTCGGTAAAATGAGCTAGTTTTCGAATGTATGAATGATAAATTGTCAGAGTTTCTGCAGAGGAGTGTGGAAACAAAAACTCCAGCAATGGCCGGATGAAACGCGATGTTTCGCTCATCGATGCCAGGGACGTCGAATTATAAACGATTACAGCGATCCAAAGTAAAAACGGCGCGTAACGAAAAAGTCGCTCGCGCCATGTTTTCCAATCCTGAAAGATCAATAAAAACCAGAATTACTCATCTGATTCATATTGTTCATAACGATCGGCACCAAACCAATACCCTGTATGATCATACCTACGATCAGTAGGGCTAGAGCCGCCCAACCCGTCTTGTGCATCACACAAAATATAATTCCGGTTATCGGCTGGAAAAAAATGTTTAGAATTCCCCATAGCGGCCCGCCGACCTTAAAACCGGTTACTATCAACCAAACCCACCCGATCAACACCAACAAAAAACCGATTCCTACAGCACCATAACCTATATATTCCATCAAAATCCTCCTACGCTTGTTCGTTCCCGTGACCTAATAAAAAAGCAAGCAAAGAATATCCGAAAACAAAACTGAATTCAAATAATTTTACTCGCCTTTTTTATTATCGATTAAGGCCTTATTGAACTGACGCGCCTGACACTACTTCAATAATCTCGTTGGTAATGCCCGCCTGGCGAATACGGTTCATGTTTAATGTTAACGTATCGATCAGTTCGCCCGCATTCTTTGACGCCGAATCCATCGCTGTCATTCGTGAACCCTGCTCAGAAGCAACCGATTCGATCATCGAGCGATAAATTTGCGTTTCAACTTGTTTAGGAAGAAGTTTACCGAAAATCTCAGCGGGCGGTTGTTCGTAAATATATTCCGCTTCAGCCTTTCCTTCAGTCTCAACTTTTGCAGATTCGATTCGCGGAAGAGGAAGAAGTTGTTCAACTCTTACTGTTTGCGACATCACGGTTTTAAATTCCGTAAAAACTAGAAACACTTTATCGATGTCTTCATTTTCTACAAAGGTCTTTATCACATTTTCGGATATCTCACGCGCGTCTGACAATTCAACCTGTCCTTGCCCTGTCAATCCGATGTATTCTTTAACAAATTCCATTGCACGACGTTTGAAAAAATCCCGCCCTTTCCTGCCGACGGGAATCATTTGAGCGGATTTAGAGGCGTTTTCTTTGAGAAAATTAGTTGTAGCTTTTACAAGATTCGCGTTAAAACCGCCGCACAAACCTTTGTCGGCTGTAACTAAAACAACGAGATATTTTTCGTCTCCGCGATCATCCAAAAGCGGGTGCGAAAACTCCGCCGCCACTTTTGCACTCAAACCGCTGAGCACTTCATTCATTTTGACAGCATACGGTCTTGCCGATGTAACGCGGTCTTGCGCACGTTTCAATTTAGCCGCCGCCACCATTTTCATAGCCTTGGTGATCTGCTGTGTGTTTTTGACGGATTTAATCCGCCGCCGCATATCTAATAAACTTGCCATTTTACTTAAGTCGTAAGTTTGCCAATTTCAAGCCGTAGTTGTTTCAGGTAAACCCTGAGCGTGCGTGTTAAATCATGCGGACGAATTCGCAGCTTCAGCCGTTTCTTTATTCCAGCGGGTATCCTTGAAATCAGAAATCGCTTCCTTAAGCTCCGCCGTCAAATCGTCGTCAAGCTTCTTCTTATCACGAAGCCCCTGCATGGTTGCCGGGTTTGAATTCGCCATAAATTCGAAGACTTCCTCTTCAAATCGCGCCAGATCTTCAACTTCAACATCATCAACATAGCCATTTGTCGCGGCCCATACGATCAATACCTGATTTTCAACTTCCATCGGACGATATTGCCCCTGTTTCAAGATTTCGGTTAAACGCTTTCCGCGCTCGAGCTGTGCTTGTGTAGATTTATCAAGATCGGAGCCAAACTGCGCAAACGCAGCGAGCTCGCGATATTGAGCCAGATCGATACGGAGCGTACCCGCAACCTGTTTCATCGCTTTAACTTGTGCCGCACCTCCAACCCGAGAAACCGAGTTTCCTACGTTGATCGCAGGACGGATTCCTGAGTTAAAAAGATCTGCCTCAAGGAAAATTTGTCCGTCAGTAATCGAAATTACGTTGGTCGGAATATACGCCGAAATGTCGCCCGCTTGAGTTTCGATGATCGGCAAACTCGTCAAGCTTCCGCCACCGCGCGCTTCGGACAATTTGGCAGCGCGCTCAAGTAGCCGTGAGTGAAGATAAAAAACGTCACCCGGAAAAGCTTCACGCCCGGGAGGACGTCTCAAAAGCAATGAAATTTCACGGTATGCCGCCGCTTGTTTCGAGAGATCATCGTAAATCGTCAGCGCATGACGCCCACTATCTCGGAAGTATTCTCCGATTGCGACGCCGGTATAGGGTGCAAGATATTGCATCGCCGCGGGATCCGACGCAGTTGCGGAAACGACAACGGTGTAATCCATTGCCCCGTATTCCCGTAGCTTTTCTACAACCTGCGCAACTGTTGAACGTTTTTGACCAATCGCAACGTAAACACAAATTACATCTTTGCCTTTTTGGTTGATGATCGTATCGATCGCAACAGCCGTTTTGCCCGTCTGACGGTCGCCAATGATAAGCTCGCGCTGTCCGCGTCCGATAGGAACCATAGCATCGATCGCTTTCAAGCCGGTTTGGAGTGGTTCTCCTACCGGTTGGCGGTCGATAATTCCGGGAGCAATTCTTTCGATCGGATTGTAATCATCGGTGATGATCTCGCCTTTGCCGTCAATCGGATTACCAAGAGCATCAACAACGCGCCCGATCATCGCATCCCCGACCGGAACACTCATGATCCGTCCTGATCGTTTCGCTTCGTCGCCTTCCTTGATCTTTTGGAAATCCCCGAAAAGAACTGCACCAACCTTATCTTCCTCGAGGTTGAGCGCAAGTCCGCGAACATCAAAAGGAAATTCAAGCAGCTCGCCCGCCATGACCTTTTCGAGACCATGGATTTCTGCGATTCCATCTCCGACCTTGATAACCGAACCCACTTCATCAACGGTCATTGTCGCATCAAAATTTTCAATCTGAGAGCGAATTATTTCGTTTATCTCATTGGCTTTAATTGCTTCCATATTATTTGTAAGTCCTGAGTCCCGAGTCCTCAGTCCAACGCCCCTATTCAGTCAACACGACTTTGGCCTTTGGACTAACTTTTAATCATCTGTTCTTTTAATATCTCCAATTGGGTTTTCACCGAACCGTCGTAAACGGTTGAGCCAACCCGTGTTATCGATCCGCCTATAACACTTTCATCTATTTCAAAATTTAATCGGATGTCTTTACCGCCCGTTACCTTCGCTAGATTCACTTTCATTTCGGATTTCTCGGCGTCGGAAAGTTCGCGGAATGATGTTACCTTTGCAGTTACGACCCCTGCTCTTTCATCTAAAACCGAATCAAGCTTTTCGTTGATCGAATCAATTTCCGTCAATCGATTATTCTTAAGCAAAATGCGAAGGAAATTTGCGGTCGTCTTCGAGGGCCTCGATTTTTCGATCAGGCTCTCTAAGACCTTTTCTTTATTCGAGATCGTAATCGAAGGATTGTGAAATGCGCTTCGCAGATCGCGATTCGTGTTTATCATTTCCTGCCAGGTCAAAAGTTCTGACTTTACTGTCTCGACATCGCCCGATTTTGTTACAACATCTGCAAGCGCAGTCGCATACCTACGAGATACAGTTTCAACACTCATCTATTTGGCACCCCCGATCGATTGTATATTGGCCTTAACCAGATCGGCATCTTTCTGCACGTTCATTGCTTTCCGGATCTTTTCTTCAGCCAGGCGGATACTTTCCTCCGCTGAGAAACGTTTGAGTTTCATTCGCTCCTGCAAGGTTTTTCGTCTTATCTCACTCTCAGCCTGTGCCTTCATTCTCGCGATATCATTTTCAGCTTCTTGAACCAAACGAACTTGCTCAGATCCCGCTTCAGCCATCGCATTTTCAATAATCTGCGCTTTTTCGGACTCAAGCATAGCAAGCTGAGCTTCGGCGTCCGTTAGAACGGTAATAGCTTCTTGTCGTTCTTCCTCCGCCTTGATCAAATCCGCCCGGATTGCTTCGCGTTTGTCTTTAAATGCTTTTGTAAGAGGTTTTTTGAGGAGGTAAATCATAACCAATACAAAGACCAGAAGATTTAGAAACCGCCAGACTTCAAACCCCGGGTAATTCATATATGTGTTCCAAAAATGAACAAACTTACCCCATGCCGAATCCGGATTCACCTCTTGTGCGTTTTCCGCGAATATCAATATTAGACTCGTAAAGAAAGCTAGCATATTAACTATGAACACCCTTAAGGATATTTGAGCTTATGGTGTCTGCCATTTTTTCCGCCTCCGTAGAAATCTCTTTTCGCGCTTTGGCGATCTGCCGCTCCATCTCAGTATTTTCACTTTCGAGCATGTTTGCCACGTCCAATTTTGCGGCATCCAATTTTGCCTGCTTCTGCGCCATGGCGTCGTTTCGTTGCGCTTCGTTCAATTCGTACGCTTTGGAACGTGCCGATTGAAGACCTTTGACGTATTCGCTTTTCTTATCGGCGGCTTCATTCAGAATTTCTTCCGCCTCGGTAAATTGACCACCCTTATTCTTCTCACGGGCAGTTATGATTTTGTTGATCGGACGAAAAAATGTTCGGTTTAAAATCCAGATCATCACTAGAATTATGGCGATGTGTATCAACATCGACCCGTCCGGCAACAACTGAATAGACTCTGCAAACGCTAGCAAAAACATAACTTTATTTACTTGTGAAAAAACGCACTATCTAATTTAGCAGACACAAATAACCTTTACCGTGCTCACAAAAGAGAGAAGAATATCACGGCATTTTTTAGCGGTCAAGCAGGCTTTTATCTAGTATCTTTCGGAATATTCTGTAGACAGAAGTCTTTTTTTATTACCAAAGCAGCTTGACACATTTTTGCATTAACGGATAATTTTGGAACGGAGAAAAAATTCTATTACGCGTTGAATAAGATTTTTTCGGGGGCGAATCCGTTCTGGTGAGCGGCGCGGTCTTCAAAACCGCTTGTGAGATTGCGAGAGTAAGCTTAGGTGGGTTCGATTCCCACACGCCTCCGCCAGCTACATTATTTTGGTATGATATTCATATGGCAGCTAAAGCACACTCAAACTTCATGACTGAAGAAGAATTTAAAGACTACACAAAACGAATCACAATGAGAATCGTTGATTTGGTCGAATTACTCCCAAACAACCAAAAAGCTCAAATCATCGGAAATCAACTGCTGCAATCTTCTGCTTCAATCGGTGCGAACTACAGAAGCGCTTGCCGTGCGAAATCGACAAGTGAACTTGTGAAGCATTTAAGCGCGGTAGAATGTGACACCGACCGCACGCTTTATTGGCTGGAAATCATTGTGGATTCGGGTTTGGTTGCGGGAACCAAGCTACTCGATCTAACAGCGGATTTAGATGAAATCGTCAGTATGACTGCGTCTTCGATCGTCACACTTCGCGAAAAAGCAAATGCGGAAGGCAAGGTCGTTAATTTTTAAAAAACACTCACCCAAACAGGTAAAATGAAAGAATGGATCTCCCTCAACATGACTCCCGGCGTGGGACCTCGTAAAGCAACTCAGCTTCTTGAAAGATTTGGATCGGCAGAAAACGTTTTCCACGCACTTAGAAGCGAGCTGGAAGGTTTGCGGCTTAACCCCGAAACGATACAAAGCATTCTAAAAAAGGAGTTTCACGAAAAAGCCGATCAGGAATTGGGAGCGGTAAAATCGCTTGGCGGCGACGTTTTGATATTGGACGACGGAAGCTATCCGGCTCTGCTGCGTGAAATTCCTGATCCGCCGATTACGCTGTATGTGCGGGGAAACTGGCAGGAATGTTTTGAACTGCCGTGCGTGGGAATTGTTGGTTCGCGCCGATGCTCAACTTACGGGAGAAATTCCGCTCGTATGCTTGGAAGAGATCTGGCCGAAAATGGAGTATGTGTAGTTTCCGGTTTCGCCCGCGGCATTGATTCTTCCGCCCACAAGGGTGCGATAGAAGCAAGGGGTAAAACGATCGCCGTTTTCGGAACAGGAATTGATGGAGTTTATCCAAAGGAAAACGCCGCACTCGCCCGCGAAATTCTAGAATCCGGCGGCTCTATCGTTTCCCAATTTCCACTCGGTACGCCTCCTCTTCGCGAAAACTTCCCATATAGAAATAGAATTATCAGCGGTTTGAGTCTGGGTATTCTCGTGGTTGAAGCATCCGAAAGAAGCGGTTCGCTAATAACTGCAAGACTTGCGACCGAACAAGGCCGGGACGTTTACGCAGTTCCGGGAAATATTACTTCTAAAACTTCTTTTGGATCCAACTATCTTATTAAATCCGGGGCAAAACTCGTCCAGCAATGGCAGGACGTTGTTTCCGAGTTTCCGAGCGAGATCGCTGCCGAACTACTCCCTCCCAAAACTGATTCGAAAACAAAACCTGATCTGAAATCTTCAATGCCAAAAGGACTATCAAAAATCGAGACCCAAGTATTCAAACTACTTACATCTGACACAAATCAACATATTGATGTGCTCCTCGAAAAAAGCGGACTATCCTTTGGCGAAATAAATAGCGCAATCGTCGCTTTGGATTTACGCGATTTGATTCTAACCTTACCGGGAAATAACTATGCACGGAAAAGATAGATCAGCAAGTTAACTCCGCTAGAGTGGACAACTCTTTCTCATATAATTCCATCTTGACGAAAGCCTATTTGGCGATTTAGCGCAAAATAAGGTAAGTTGGAAAAAAGTTTGACATTAAAATTTTTTCGTTTATAACTGTCAGACGGCTTAAAGGTCTGACGTTTTTTTGTGTTTTTTCGAAAAGAGTTAAGAAGTTGTTTCAATAATAATGAGTAAAAATTTAGTAATAGTGGAATCGCCTGCGAAGGCAAAAACGATCAACAAATATCTTGGTGATGATTACAAGGTAATGGCCTCGATAGGTCATATAAAGGATCTGCCTGCAAAGGATCTAGGTGTTGATGTCGATAACGATTTTGAGCCTACGTATGAGGTCATCCCTGATAAAAAGAAACGCAACAACAAAAAAACCGTTTCCGATTTGAGAAAAGCGGCAAAGGCTTCAGAAGCAATTTATCTCGCGGCTGACCCCGACAGAGAAGGTGAGGCGATATGTCAGCATTTGGCCGAGGAATTGACGAAGCGAAACAAGAAGCCGGTTTACCGGGTGATGTTTAATGAGATTACAAAAAATGCGATTCACGACGCTTTTAAGGAACCAAAGGAAATCAATGAAAACCTCGTAAACTCTCAGCAAACTAGAAGAATATTAGATCGCCTCGTTGGGTATAAAGTTTCACCGATCCTTTGGAAAACAATAGGCGGAAGGCTTTCTGCGGGACGTGTTCAAACCGTTGCCGTCAGAATAATTGTTGAACGCGAGCGAGAGATAGAGGCTTTCAAGAAAACCGAATATTGGTCAGTAGTGGCAGATCTTGCCGCAAGCCTGCCTCCAAATTTCGAATCAAAACTTCGCACGATCGATGATAAAACCGTAAAACTCGGAAAATTTGACGAAGACCTCAAAAAGAAAGAAACGCATATAAAGGAAGAACAAACTGCAAATGAAATAGTTGATGAATTAAAGCAGGAAGAATTTATCATTGCGGAGATCAAGAAAAAGGAAGCTAAGAGAAATCCAACGCCTCCTTTTATAACGTCGAAACTCCAGCAGGATGCCGCGCGTCGATTTGGTTTTACGGTTAAGCGCACGATGACAGTCGCCCAAAAACTTTATGAAGGTGTCGAGTTAGGTTCCGAGGGAGCCGTCGGTTTGATCACGTATATGAGAACCGATTCGACACGCGTTTCAGCGGATGCATTAAACAACGCGCGGGAATTTATCGGTGGACAGTTTGGCGATGAATATCTGCCGGCGAAAGCAAAAAATTACGAAACGAAGAAAGCCGCCCAGGATGCCCACGAAGCAATTCGTCCGACAGATGTAAACCGTACTCCGGAGAGTCTGGAAAAACTTCTTACGCCCGAAATGCTAAAGCTGTATACGCTGATCTGGCAGAGATTCGTTGCTTCGCAAATGACACCCGCTTTGTTTGATCGGACGACCATCGATATTAATGCCGGCCGTTTCGGATTTCGTTCTACGGGGTCGATTCAGAAATTTGACGGATTTTTGAAGGTTTATCAGGAAGCGCAGAGCAGCACCGACAAACCCGATGCCGATGCAGACCGCACGTTACCCGCCGTCGAAGAGGGCGAAAAACTAAAGCCCAATTCGATAACTCCAAACCAGCACTTCACAGATCCGCCACCCAGATATTCCGAAGCAACTCTTGTAAAGACGCTTGAAGAACTTGGGATTGGACGACCTTCGACCTACGCGTCGATCATGACGACGATTCAAAGCCGTGAATATGTGGAAAAAATAGAAAAACGTTTCCACCCGACCGCTCTTGGCACTACGGTAAACGATCTTTTGGTCGAGTGCTTTGACGATCTTTTCAATACCGATTACACCGCCAGGATGGAAAGCAGCCTGGATGAGATCGAGGAAGGAAAGTTGGATTGGCGAATGGCTTTAAGGGGATTTTATGACCGTTTTTCAAAGGACCTCGAAGATGCAAAAGAAAATATAAAAGATAAGAAGAAGCAGGCGATCCCCACTGACGAAGTTTGCGAAAAGTGCAACGCTGGAATGGTCATTAAGTTCGGACGCTACGGACAATTTTTGGCTTGTGAATCTTATCCGGAATGTAAAAACACCCGGGAAGTTGCAAAGAAAAGTGATCCCGAAACGGATGATGATTCGGAAACTGAAACCGAAGAAATTCCGGTGTGCGAACTTTGCGGAAAAGAAATGTCGCTTAAGCGAGGCCGCTACGGTGCTTTTTATGGCTGCACCGGATATCCCGTATGTAAAAATATCAGTAAGATTGCGAAAGGTGATCAAAAGCCTGTTGCCACACCTGTAGAATTAGATGAAGAATGTCCGAAAGACGGAGCAAAACTCGTCCGCCGAACGGGGCGTTTTGGTGAATTCGTGTCGTGCTCGAATTATCCCAAATGCAAATATATTCAACAGGAAAAAATCGGAATGAAGTGCACGTCCGAGACATGTAAGAAAGGTGAGATAGTAGTTAAGAAATCCAGACGCGGAAAAGTGTTTTACGGTTGCGATCAATATCCGGATTGCGATGTGGTATTTTGGAATAAACCGATTATGGAACCGTGTCCGGAGTGCAACGCGCCAATCGTTTTGGAAAAATATACCAAGCGAAATGGAACCGAGCGTTACTGTAATAACGAAGAATGTGAATATAAGATCTCGGTTGACGATCCAATAACACCTGAAGAGAGCGAAACTCAGGCGACCAACTCGGCAAGTTGATATCATCAAAATTTCGAACTTCTATTATGCTCAGGAATTTTTATGAATGAAAACATAGAATTTCTTCAGGCGTTTTTCAAGAATCCGCTGAAAGTAGGTTCAATTGCGCCTAGCTCGCCCGAGCTTGCAAAAGAAATGCTCGCCGGGATCATGCCTTGCGAAGATTCGGTGGCTATGGAACTAGGACCGGGGACTGGGGCTTTTACAAAATATTTCGCTGACTTCGTACCAGACGAAAAATCCTATCTCGGATTAGAACTCGACAAAGGTCTTGTCGACTGTTTACGAACCAAGTTTCCGAAACTTCGTTTTATGCGCGGAAGTGCTCGTAAAGCAGTTGCAATTCATAAGCGTTCAAAACTTGGGAAAGTAGACTATATAATCTCAGGTCTTCCGTTTGTTTCTATGCCAAACGCCGTGAACGCGAGAATCTTTGCCGAAATTGAGGAATTCATGGCGAAAGGGTGCCTTTTTCGTACATTTCAATACGCTCATGGTTATTATATGCCCTCTGCGATCAAGCTCCGGGAGTTTATGCGCGATAGATACGGTGCCGAACACAAGAGCCCTCTAATCATTAAGAATATTCCTCCCGCAGTCACGCTAACGTGGCAAACGAAATAACCTTATATTTAATTGCCGTCAATCAATGGAATCGCTTTATTCAATTTTTTGAATATTGTTGAAACATTAGAATGTCGCCCGCGGTATAAGTTACGAAAATCAACTGAAAGACAAAGAATATTACTTGGGAGAGAGAAAAAATGATAAGACAAAGAACGCTAATTCTGTTTGCGATATACGCACTATTGCTGCCAACCGCAGCACTTGCAAAAACAAATGGAAAAATTTATCAAGCACCGGATGAGGTAATCGAAAAAATTAAGAAGGAAGGGATGGGAGATAACTCAAAGGTTATGAATACAATGAGCTATCTTTCAGATGTAATAGGTGGACGGTTGACGAATTCCCACAATATGAAACGCGCAAACGAATGGACGCGGGACACGATGACAAAATGGGGAATGAGCAACGCTCATCTGGAATCCTGGGGGCCTTTTGGCAGAGGTTGGTCTTTGAAAGAATTTTCCGCACAGGTTATTGATCCGCAGGGAATCCCGGTTATCGGATATCCAAAGGCTTGGTCTCCATCCACAAAAGGTGCGATTACGGGTGACGTAGTTTATTTCGCGTTCAAGACCGATGCCGACCTCGCAAAATATACAGGAAAACTGAAGAATGCGATTGTATTTACATCCGACATACGAGATATAAAAGCGGATTTCGACGGAATGGCGGAACGCTTTACGGATTCGCAACTTCTCGAAATGGCAAACGCTCCCGACCCGGCTCGAAGCACCTCTGGCGGTCGTAATTTTACTCCGGAAAGAATCAAGCAAATTCTTGAAAGTCAGGCGTTAAATATCAAAGCGATGAATATGTTGATTTCGGAGGGTGCGGCGGTAGCAGTTGATAATAGCCGTGCGGGTAGCGGCGGAACTGTTTTTGTCCAGGGTGCAAATGCTGCCGGGGAACCGCCAAAAACGATTCAAGAACTCTTTAATCGTGCTAACCGGTCTAATCCCTGGGATAAAGACGCTGAGACAAAAATGATTCCGCAGATGACTTTAGCGACGGAGGATTACAACCGAATTGCACGAATGATGAAGCAGGGCGAAAAAGTGCGCATGAAAGTGAATATCCAAACGCAGTATCATGATGAAGATACGATGGGTTATAACACGGTCGCCGAAATTCCGGGCACCGATCCGAAATTAAAAGACCAAGTTGTAATGCTCGGCGGACACCTTGATTCCTGGCATGCTTCGGGAGGTGCGACTGACAATGCTGCAGGTTGCGCGGTCGCTATGGAAGCGGCGAGAATTTTACTGGCGACCGGTTTGAAACCGCGTCGGACAATTCGCGTCGCGCTATGGAGCGGCGAAGAACAGGGTCTTCATGGTTCGCAAGCCTACGTAAAACAGCATTTTGGTGAAATGGAGGGCGGCGGTTTCTTTGCCCAATTAAGCGGCGAGGCTCCCGGCAAACTCAAGAAAAAATCAGACTACGAAAAATTTTCAGCCTATTACAATATGGATAATGGCACCGGCAAATTCCGGGGAGTATACCTTCAGGCGAATTCAGCGGCTGCATCGATCTTTCGCGTTTGGCTTCAGCCTTTTGCGAAAATGGGCGCATCCACACTAACTCTCCAAAACACCGGCGGAACGGATCATCTATCTTTCGACGGCATTGGACTACCCGGGTTTCAGTTCATACAGGACAAAATTGAATACGATACAAGAACGCACCATTCGAATCAGGACAATTATGATCGAATCCAGCCTGATGATATGAAACAAAACGCAACGATAATGGCAGCTTTCGTTTATCAAACAGCAATGATGGACGATAGGTTTCCCCGGAAGGAAAGCGTAAAACCTTAATCATCATTCTTTACCTAATAAAGGGGCACGCGATCGGGTATTAATGATCCGCTCCCCTTTTTTCTTCTCCCGCACTTTACTCGCTCGCCCGTTCCATAATCATTTCTCACCGTCTCCTTTTTATTGACTTTTCCAACTCAGATTTGGTATGTTTAACACTGTTGTTTATGATGAAAGGGTTCATCGGTAACAGCTCTTCGCCTCCCAAAAAAGCCTCTAGTAAATAGATCACTATTGAGCGAAATATCAGGAATGAATCCAGTTAAATTTTTCGACATAACAATCGTCGGTGATGCGCGAAAACCGCAGTTAACTCCGGCTACACGAGGGCGACTTCAACCCAGCGGCGTTAGTTTCTTTGGTATCGCTATTGACCCTGAAGACTATCTTGAAGGCCGTGACGCTGATTCAAGCATCACCGCGCAATCCGCCCAATTTACCAAGCCCTCTCTCGACGAACTCATTGAAACTACGGTTGATCGATTCAATCAACGAGCAGAAAACCCTGATCAATTTTCAGTCGAAAACGACCCAAACACAGGTATTCCCAAACAAGAATCCATAATTAGCAAGGCAACGAATTTTCACCGCCTTGATGAAATCGATGATGAATTATTGGACACTTCCGAGCCTGCGATCGTCGAAACTCAAGACTGCGTAATGATTGTCGAAGATGATACCGTAATCGCAGGTTTCCTCGAACATATGCTCGAGCGGCGTGGTTTCGACGTAAAACTCGCACGCGACGGCCGAAAAGCATCTGAAATGATTGACGAGATCGAGCCGCCAAAACTTATCATTCTTGACATAATGCTGCCCTTTGTCGACGGTTTCGAGCTAATTAATAGAATTCGTGATAAATCCGGATGGGAAACCGTTCCGATAATGATGCTCACCTCAAAAACTGAGGAACGCGATGTCATGCGGGCACTCGATAGCGGCGCCAATGATTATCTCTTCAAACCATTTCAATCCCGGGAGCTTATCGCTCGTGTCGATCGATTCATGAGTTAATAGAGTCGAGCTTCGAATGAAAATGACTTTCCGTCCGCTGCCGGATCGGCCCAATCCGAGAGATAACTTCTTGATCCTATCCAAATCCCAAAGCCCGCAGATCGTCACTGGTAATTGGACCTTTTTCGGCATTATTTTCCCTGTATGAAAGAATTCTCTCGACATATTTCGCGATGACATCCGCCTCAATATTGACACGGTCGCCTGATTTCAAACCAGAAAGATTCGTCATTTCCCAAGTCTTTGGAATCACGGCAATTTCAAAATAATCATCCGTTAGCTTTGCAATCGTTAGAGATATTCCGTCAACTGCAACCGAGCCCTTATAGACGAAGTACTGCCCAATTTCTTTTGGATAAGTAACCCTGACCGTCCAAAAATCGCCTTCCCGCGTCGCCTTTTCAAAACTCCCGGCAGCATCTACATGACCTTGTACAATGTGTCCCCCAAGGCGGGTCGCAGGCGTAACGGCGCGCTCCAGGTTTACCCTAACCCCGACCTTCAAATCTCCAATCGATGAGCGATCAAGAGTCTCCTGTGAAACGTCCGCACTAAACGAGTTCTTTTTAGAATCGATTGCGGTAAGGCAAACGCCGCTAACGGAAATGGAATCTCCGTCCGCCGTCCCATCGGTGATCAATTTGGCAGAGATTTTTATTAGCGCGCCTTTCGCATGCTTAGTCAACGATGCTATTTCGCCAAGTTCTTCAATAATTCCCGTAAACATAATTCTAGTATTTTCCGAAGCCGACCGTAGTTAATAATTTGAAATTGTAGATTCGTTCGAATCATTTTGTAAAACGGCTTACCGCGATTCAAATGAATTGTCTGTCCGCATTGATTCGCCATTTTTCATCTTTGACTGCTTAGCGGACTCCGATCCAATCGGTAGAAATGTAAAAAAAAGCGCTTCAATTTTCGGATAATATTCAACGAAATGATGTTAAACAGAGTGTTTTTAAATAGATTACAACCTGTGGTACGATCAACAAAAACTCTACCAATTTAATCTATTCAGGAGGATCTTATGCAAATATTTGAAGACAATCCCAATCAATTTTCGTCATTTTGTCCAAAAGCCGCAACGGGTGATCTGGTTGTTCAGTACACCGGTGATGAACTCCTTGTTTACGACCTTGAGGCAAACCGCGCAGTGTGTCTGAACAACACATCCAGGCTGGTCTGGCATTACTGTGATGGTAAGACCGAAACATCAGCGATCCGGGAAAAACTTGAAAAAAAGCTTGGTGCGACCATTAGCAACGATTTTGTCTTGTTTGCTCTAACCCAACTAAAAGAAGAAGGTCTCATTTCAAATGGTGATCTTATACCCGATGGATTTGCCGGGCTGACAAGACGGGAGGTAGTCAAGAAAATCGGATTTGCTTCGATGGTTGCATTGCCAATCGTGTCTTCGATAGTTGCGCCGCAGCCAACTTTTGCACAGAGTTGCGTAAATCCGGGCGGCGGCGCAGAGGGAACTACTGGAACCAATCCGACCACGTGTGCTCCATCAGCTGACGCATGTGTGCCAACGTGCACAACCGGCTTTTTCGTCGAGGGATGTTGCAGCGGAATGGGCGTGGTGGGGCCTTGTGTTCCGTTTGGTGAGCCTCCTAGCGTGAATTGCACCTGCTTATGCGCATAGAAGAATTGCTACTGAAATGCCCCGCTATCTCAAATCGAATTACGATAGCGGGGCGTTTCTTATCATTAAACAATAAATGATATCGTACTTAGATTAGAACCAAGGTTTCTTGTTTACAATATAAGTTTGGACAAATTCCTCGTCAGATTTCGTTAAATAGATAATACCTTCGACAAGGCCGATAATACTGATCACCATCGGAAGGAAAAACAGAATTCCACAGCTGATTACTGCCAGTATAATTGCAACGAGCTGACCGACCAGCATGTAAATTCCTTCCTGTTGATAACCAAGAACAAATTTATGGATGCCTAAACCGCCGAGCAGGATTCCGCAGAGCCCCGCGGCGAGCTTTTTATCCGCTCCCGGAAGCTGACCACCGGTCGATTGCGGAGGCTGCATTTGCTGATTTTGCTGGTTTTGAAACGGGTCAGCCAAAGTCGCGCCGCAATTTCGGCAGTAATTCTCTAAACCAGTATTATCGGTACCACAACTCTTACATGTAACTATTTTTGTCGCCATAAATTTCCCACCTTTTTTCTTCTAAAGGCTGAATTATGTTTTAGCTTTTGATTGCTGTCAACTCATTTATGTTTTGGAAGCTGAATTTGCTTCCGCCAAAACCCTGTCCAGCCACAAGTTTGATAATTTTTCCTGAACTGAATTCGCGCGAAGGCGATCATTCAAGTTTTTGAAATCTACGAAATCCAAATTTTGATCTTGATTGAAGCAGGAAAAAACAAAAACCTCTTCTCCGGTATGCGGATTTACATGCCGCTGCAGGCATTGCGCGCAAATTTCTTTCATCATACATTGCATTGGTGAATTGATCGATCCGATCGCCGTATGCTTTTCTTTCAAATATGGCTGCAACTTTGAGTATCTTGCTTCTTTTACGCCATTCATCATACGGTCGGAACCGATGACGATCATTCGGTCAACGTCCTTTAGACTTACGGTTGGTTCCCCGAGTTCGCCTTTTGCATAAGCGATCATCGCCTGAACAATATTTCCGCGATAATGCGAATCTTGTGGTCTGTTTGGCTCAATTTCTTTGCCGTGATCCGTCGCCCAAATTACCTGATTCGTATTCTTTTCGATCTCTTCGCGTTTAAATAGATCGATGCCGTCTTTATAACCGGCGAAATAAATCACCTTATTATTCGCCTTTCGCATCGCTTCGGCAATCGAAAATAAAACCGCATTCCCTAGGCCACCGCCTGCCAATAAAATAGTTTCATTTTGGGGGATTTCGGTAGGCGTTCCCGTCGGACCCATGACGATAACTTCTTCACCTTCTTTTAAGAATTGGCAAAGTCTGGACGACGTTCCCATTTCTAAAACGATCATCGAAAGCAATCCTTTTGCCTCGTCAACCCAAGCACCGGTAAGTGCAAGTCCTTCCATCATCAGGCGCTTGCCTTCGATCGTTGGCGCGTTTGTTTCAAAGTTTTGGAGACGATAAAATTGCCCCGGTTCAAACTTTCTCGCTTGTAAAGGTGCTTTTACAATCACATCTACAATCGTGTCCGTAAGTCTATCAACCTTAACAACATAGGCTCGTAATTGCTCATCCAAAACGGCTTTCAGCTTGTTGAAAATCGCGTCTTTTTCTAGTTGCGGCAGCGTGCCTTGCTTCTTCAATTCTTCTTCGAAAACTTTGACGACATTTGGATACCCTTTTTTAGCCGAAGCCATTGCTTTGACGACATTTCCCGCAAAAGTCGGATGATTGTCGCCATAGTAAGAAATGAATTTTCCATCCTTTTCGTACGACGTGAAAAAGCCTTGTTTAGATTCCTTGACGTGCAAATTGCCGTCGCCGTTTTTGACAATTTCATGCGGTTCAAAATATTGCCGCCATTCGTCAAGTTTGAATGTGCCGGGAAATTCTTTTTCGTAGATCACATTGGGAGCAGTTCCCGCTGCAACACAGACCGTTTTTGCCGGCATCTGAACAGTTTCGCCGGTCGTATCGAATCGTCCAGTTTCTTCGTTGTGTATCAGTCGCTCAAAGATCAAGGCTTTTACGGCACCGTCATCATCTGGAACGGCTTCGGATGGAGTCATTAATTCGATAAAATTAATTCCTTCTTCAAGTGCTTTTTGAACCTCTTCGTGATTCAAACGATACGCGGGAGAATCCTGCAGGCGTTTTCGATAGACAAGCGTAACACCGCCCCAAGATCGAATCAGCGGGACAAAATTCGGCTCTTCACCCGCTCCTTCAGCACGCTTCCTTTCTTTACGAATCGCTTTCGCATGGACGATATATTCGGCCAAGACTTTCTTCTCTTCGTCATCAAATTGTTTCCAAACTTCCTCTTCGCCAATGCCTGCCGCACTTTCCTCAAATTTTTCAAGCATTTTTTCGACTTGAACCGGATAATACGCAAAAAGCTCGGTTGCCGTATCAATTCCTGTTAAACCGCCGCCAATAACGACTGCTGGAAGGCGCATTTGTAGATTCGAAAGCGTGTCTTTTTTGAATGCCCCTGTCAGTTGTAAAGCCATCAGGAAATCGGACGCCTGGCGAATGCCTCGAATCAGATTGTTTTTCATCTTAACAATCGTCGGACGACCCGCCCCTGTCGCAATTGCGATATGGTCGAAACCGAAATTCCAAGCATCATCAATCGTGAAAGTTCCGCCAAAACGAATTCCGCCATAGGCGCGAAAACGCTTTCGGCGTGAAAGCATCAATTGGAGCATCGTCAGGAAGTTTTTATCCCAACGGACAGTAATACCGTATTCGGAAACGCCGCCAAATCCCGATAAGATTCTCGAGTCGAGATCGTCTTTTATATCGTTTATATCCTTTACAGGTTTTGGAGACTGAGTTCCATTCTTACCAGTCCAAATATCGTTCAATGGCTCGATCTTCAGACCGTCAACGCCGATTACACCAAATCCTTCGTTTAATAAATAATGTGCGAGCGTATACCCCGCGGGTCCCATTCCGACGACCAGCACATTTTTTCCGTTATAGGGTAAGGCATAAGGTCGCTTTGCGTTTAGCGGATTCCAGCGAGTCAGGAGAGAATAAATTTCAAAACCGTAAGGCAAATCTAAAACATCGGTCAAAGATGCAGTTTCGGCAAGCGGTATGTTAACAGGTTCCTGCTTTTGGAAAATACAGCCTTTCATACAATCGTTGCAGATTCTGTGACCTGTTCCAGCACACATCGGATTGTCAATTGTTACGAGTGCAAGCGAAGCGATTGAATCTCCTTGCCCTTTAAGCATGTGCATTTCAGAGATTTTTTCATCGAGTGGACAGCCTTCGGTTTTGATGCCGAGCGGATTTTTCTTTACGCTTCCGTCTCTCTCGTGCAATCCGGTCGAACACGAATCTTTTTCCCGTTCGTGGCAGATCAGACAGTAATCGATCTCCGCCAAAGCATCGCGTCTCGTGCCTCTGTAATCCGTCAAACCAAAACCATCGCGGCGACGCATCATGTCGTCCGTTCCACGAAGTGCTTCGGGAATTTTAGGATTGTCGCGCGTTACGTGAACTAAGTTTTGATAATCAAGCGGATGCGGGGTTTTGAAGGCATACCATTTTTTCTCTTTTTTGAAGAACTGAATTGCCGACCAAATCTCGAAAATTTGCAAGACAGCTTTTATTTGGAGCAGTTCGCCGGTTCCTTCAATTTCGCTGACGAACCTTGAGAAAAGATTTCCAAATGTCGAATCTTTTAGCCTGTCATAAGCCTTGTGAATCTTGTTCAATGTTTCCTGAACGTCGGTGCTTTTCTCTAAATCTTTTATTAGAACATCTTCCGTTTCAAGTAATTCTGCGACGATTGAGGCAGTTGCGAGCTCGTCGTCGTGAATCAAAACCTCGGTGAATTGCTCATTCCTTAGCTGTCGGATTGCTTCAGTGAGCTCCGATTCCTTGTAATCGGATAACTTATCTTCTTTATATGTCCGAATTGCGCGGCGCTGGACAAAGAATTTATATGTCCATATCGGATTGTCTTTTAGAATTTCTCGCTCTAATTCCTTGCGTTCTTTGGTAATGCCAAATATTTTGGCAACGAATTCGGACAAAAACGCCGCGGAATCAGTTAATATTTTTGAAGCTACCTTTGGTTCATAGCCAAGACCCTGCTTCTCAATGTATTTGATCAAGGCTTTGTGTAAAACAGGTTCTTTTTGCGCCACGTCCGAGTAAAAATTTTCTGCCAACTCCTCAAGTTTATAAGCATCAAAAAGGTCTGAATATTTGAAGCCAGGAATGCCCAGGTCAAAATCGCTATTGAAAATGGTGTCTGTGTCTTTCGACTCTTGTTCTAAAATTCCGTTCATGTTTAGTAATAATATTGCAATTTAAGTTTATCGATAAAGCGGCGAATATACCACTTGGCACTACTGGGAACCGGCTTAAATATGGTTAAGTTTTTTGCGTAAAGTGTTAAAAAGGTGTATATTTTCAGATGCTTTTAGGTTTTCTTAAGCTGGGATAAATGTGTTCATTAGTGAATGTAAGGATATCAAATTCTCATTAAACCCTTGAGCAACTTTAAGTTTCTATTTTTTTTTAAGAGTTTTTATATAATTGAGGTTTTATTATTAGTATGGAACGTGACGAAAGGCTTTTGCCGCTACCCAATATACGTGATCTTCAACCCACCGGGAGAGAGCAGGAATTCCCAACGAGTTACTCGCCGCCTTACGATGATGCATTTAATGATCGGCGTTCAATTCAGGAATATTTACATGTAATCTACAAACGGCTTCCGCTTATATTAGCATTGACAATTCTCGCGACGGCAGTGACAGCGTTTTACATGTACCGGAAGCCTTCGATTTATTCGGCGAGCACATCGATGATAATTGAACCCAGGAAGCCCAAGGTTCAAACGATTTCACTTTCAGGCGTTGAAGACTATAAGTACTACAACACGCAGCTTAAGCTTCTAAGAGATCGGGAACTTATGTACGACGTAGTCGTTCAAAAAGGTCTTTATAAGGATCCGACGCTGCTTCAAAATCAAACTAAAGGAATTCTTACTACGGTTAAAACCATCTTTTCGGGTGACGATACGCCGCCAAGCAAAGTGGACACGTTGGCAGTTACCAGCGGATCAAACCTCGAAACTGAGGCGGGCGACAAAATTGTTTTAACGGGCGACGAAAAGCAAAGGGCTGAAATGTATTCGGCTTCCTTGGTCGGCGGAGTAAGCGTTGACGAAGTCGAGAGTACGAACATCGTAAATATCACTGTAACAAATACCGATCCAAAATTGGCAGCAATTTTAGCAAACGGCGTTGCCGAGGTTTATATTGCGAAAGATATCATAAGGGAAACGAGTAAAGAACGCGACCTTCTTACAAGCCTTACAAACTCGATTGACGAGCTAAAGGAATCCCTAACATCTCAGGAGCAGCAACTCGTAAGTTTAATGCGCGGTGCCGACCTTACAGTTTTTGGTGAAAACGGAAACGAGCTTAGTACCGGGAGGCTAAGCACACTCAGCGGTCAATGGCTCACAGCAATGGATGAACGAAGGAAGATCGAAGCTTCTTACAAGACCGCTTTACAATCCAAGGATATAAGTGTTTTGCCCGATAGCATGGTAAGCACCGACGCGATCAGGGCTGCCTCCGAACGTTTTAATGAGGAGAAAGCAAAGCTTCGAGAGCGTATCCGGGACCTGGATCAAAAGATCGGGGAGGCAGAAGCAGAACAGAAAGAACTATTGGTCCGATACACTCCGGAATATGTAGGGGTTAAAAGGATAAATGCGAAAATCGCCCAGCTAAAGGAATCGCGCGCCGTAGCTGAACGAGACGGCTCAAAAATTATCGCCGAAGAAAGCATTAAATCGGATTCGAAAGCAAGAACAGGTGTGCTTAGCGGCTTACAAGCTCAGCTTAGCGCAGCGGTAAGCCGCGAAGGAAAATTGCGTGAGGAATATCTTTCAGAAGTTTCAAAATTGAACGTTCAAGGTCAGGCCGAACGACAACTAACAACTTTGAAACGCGAAATTGAAACAAAACGCGGTTTGCTCGATAACTACACTCAAAAACAAAAGGAACAAGAACTAGCGATGAGCAGCAGTGTACCGGATAACATAACAATTTCATCATATGCTGTAACACCGGGAGGCCCGATCGGTCCCGAAAGAAATCGAAATATCATTTTAGCATTTCTTGTATCGCTTCTCGGCGGAGTGGGACTCTCATTCTTGCTGGACTACCTGGATGATTCGATTAGGACATCGGATGACATAGGTCGTCATTTAGGATTGCCCACCCTTGCGTTGATCCCGCATCAGGATGTGGTAGCTAACAAGAATCAGTTAAAATCCGGTGCTGCCGATGGCGATGAGGTTCATTCTCTTGCTCTGATAGCACTTCAGGATACGCGTTCGCCGATTGCCGAGGCATATCGGCATCTGCGCACCTCGTTGCTGTTTTCTTCGGCAGGTAATCCGCCCCAAACGATTCTGGTCACCTCCTCCCAACCATCGGAGGGTAAAACCACAACCGCGATCAATACTGCGATAGCGCTCGCTCAATCGGACGCACAAGTCGTCATTATCGATTGTGATTTACGGCGCCCAAGGCTCCATAGCCATTTTGGTTTATCGAATACGCACGGACTTACAAATTATCTTTCGGGTGAAAAAGACACGCAAAATCTTCTTAAGCAGTGTGCTGATTTGCCGAATTTGAAAATCATTTCCAGTGGACCGATTCCTCCGAATCCCGCCGAACTTTTGAGTTCGAATGAGATGAAAAATCTGCTCCAGTATTTGAAAGGCAACTTCAAGCACGTGGTAATCGATTCACCGCCTGCGATTTCGTTTACTGATTCGGCAATTCTTTCGACACTGGTAGATGGCGTTGTACTGGTTGCTAAGGCCGGCTCTAGTTCGATTCATTTGATGCGAAGATTCAAACAGAGACTCGCCGGACTTGGAACGCGAATTTATGGAGTTGTCCTAAACGGAGTTAAGCCGAATTCACTCGAATACGGATATTATGGCTACGACTATTCCTTTGATTATTATACGAACAGCGATGAAACTACGCCGCTTTTGGAGGACGAATCCGATCATTCTCCAGATGAGGAGTATGTGGATTCCGAACCCGGTTCGATCCATGACACAAATGAGTAGATAATTCTTCTAACAAGGGAGACTCAGGGGCGAGATCTAATTCACGTTCCTGAGTTTTTTTGTTGATCCAAGAAAACCTTTAAAGATTCTTTCCAATCCGGAAGTTCTTGGAGACCTATACGATTGCTGAATAAACACCTTAGACTTGAGTTCCCCGGCCGCGCTGCAGGTCGATTCAAGCTTTCAGAAAGACTGTTCTCAACCAATTTAGATTCAAAACCACCCAGTCTGCAGATTTCCAATGCAAACTCATAAAAGCTTACGCCTTCACCCGAATTCGCAACGTGAAAAGTAAGCGGCAGATCGAGTTTTACCAAATTCCTAATACGCCGTGCAAGATCATCGGCAAATGTTGGAGTGCCAAATGAATTACTGATCGCAGATATTTTCTTGTCATTGGCCAAAGACAAGTGCATTTTGCTCAAAAAATTCGTGCCGCCCACGCCAAAAATCCAACCTGTTCGTACAATTATAGATCTGGCATACGCCTCACGTGCCAGTTTTTCGCCTTCGAGCTTTGCGCGGCCATAGTAGTTTATTGGGTTTGGCGTGTCGCGCTGCGTATAGAAGCCCTTGTTCTCACCATCGAAGACATAATCGGTCGAGATCGTCAAAAAAGTGCAGTCAACCCTTCTCGACGCGCGTGCTAAATTCTCAACTCCTTTAGCATTGACTGCATAACAACTTTCCCGATTCGTCTCAGACCGGTCGACGTCGGTAAAAGCAGCACAATTTATAATCACTTCCGGAGTTTCCCTCGTTACAATGTCGGCAATATCATCATAATTCGAAATGTCCAACGCTTCACGGGTGAACGAAGAAACATCATCTCCCTCATCGCGGCAATGCTTAATAACCGCCTTTGCAACCATGCCATTTGCACCAGTTATCAAGATTTTCATTTAAGTTGTTTTCTCTACTATTTGTCCAAACGGCGCATTTGCTTGAGCATATCTTCGGCGGCAGTTTTCGGTGAATTGATGTTCCTCAAAAGAACTTTCCCATCGCTTTCGTTCGCGTTTTCGATTTCCAAATTTCCAAATCCAAGCATTCTTTGGAAGAAGTTTGCCGAAACCGTTACGTCCTGGATAATTCGAAGCGGGACATTTCGGGTCGTTTTAGAGATCAGCCCCTCATCGATACAAACTTTTGAATCGGTAAGCGTGTATCGCACCATTTTCTGTTTTACATGGAAGAAAGCGGGAATCAAAAGGAGCGATAGTCCCAGCAAAATTGATATCCACCAAGGCATCACATATCCGGTCGCTTGGCCAACAAAAGCAAAAAGCGCTACCAATAAAAATGCCCCGATGATCGCCAATCCATAGCCGATTTTCACAAAAAGCAGGGTCGGTCTAATTGAAAAAATCTGCTTCTCGTTATCGTCGGTTTGCTCATCCTGATTTCTAACGGAAACCTTTGTCTCTTGCTCGACATCCTCGTCAAGCCTATTTCCACACTTAAGGCAGTAAACCGCATGATCAGAATTTTCAGCACCGCATTTTATACAAAACATAGTTTTAGTTATGCAATGATACAGGATTTGAATTCTTTAAACAAAAAAAGGCGGTCAGAAATCTGACCGCGTGTTTAAAAAACTCAACATTGGAGCAAATTGAAAGTTAGCGAGTCACGAGCCGCATACGACCATCAGGCATTCTTACAGCAATTACGTCATTTTCATATATCTTTAGCGGTTTGGGCTTCTCTGTGTCGATCTTGGCGAGTTGAGAATTATCTACCTCTCTGATGCCTCTCAGTGTACTTGGATTGGAAATCTGATTGTATCGCGCGCTGATCCGCCGAACATATTCACGTGTTTCTCTGTACGGTGGAACAACCCCGCCGTATTTCATTACCGCTCCCTCGCCCGCATTGTAACCAGCGAGAGCAAGTATGACGTCGCCGTTGAATTTATTCATCAGCCAACGCATATACTTAACCCCGGCATCAATGTTTTGCTGGGGATCATATATCTCGGTAACGCCGAACCTTCGTGCCGTTGCAGGCATCAATTGCATCAATCCGCTCGCCCCTTTGTAAGAGCGAGCGCGTTTTTTAAAGGCCGACTCTTGATGCATCTGCGAATAGATCAGCAGCGGGTCGATTCCGTATCTTCTGCTCGATTCAACAATAAAAGAATCAATTAAAGTATCGCCTGTAGTAAAGCCACTCAAGCTTTTTGACGATCCCATCCGCAATCCGGAGATCGCATAGGAATTGTTGAGTCCTGCGCCTTCCGAGACACTCATTTTTTCTCTATATGCGGCGGCGCTGCTGCTTGATTGTTTTGTCGGCTTGGAGGAAACAATTGGCTTAACGCTTGGTTTAGGTTTAGCGACTGTTACGCCTCCGGATGTGTCAAAATTGTCAAAAACTTTGGCGCGGTTCTGTGCAAATCCGGATATGCTGAGTAGAGAAAGTAGGGTAATGAATAAGAAGGAATTTTTCATTTGGTATGCCTTTCCAGTAGCGGATTTTTGTTATTTTTAGCTAAAAGGTGATTTTCAGTTTGTTAAAAACTAATTTGGAATGCAAGCTCTTTGGTCGCGTCCACTATTTAAAAAAATCTCTAAAGCGCAACGTATTCCACAAAAAGGTTAAATAAAGATAAATAAGTTTAAACATTCCCGCTTTTACCGCTTGTTTCCACTTCATCGATCAGAAAAAATCGTTTATCTTTAGAGCACATGCTTTACTTATCGCAAATCTTAGGACGACGTATTTTCAGCAAGGAAGATGAGGATATAGCCACGATAAAAGATGTGGTCGTTCGATACGGAGAAGAAGACTATCCGCCGGTTGTCGGCGTGGTCGCTCGCTTTCGCCGCCGATTATTTTTTATTCCCCGCGACAGACTTCGAAAGTTTGGTATTTTTGGAGCGAGTCTCAAAAGTGACGTGCTTGATCTCACCGCCTTTTCCCGACGCGACGGAGAAATTCTCTTAGCTAAGGATGTTCTCGACAAGCAGTTGATAGATATCGACGGAAAACGGGTCGTACGCGTAAATGACGTGCAGCTTATAGAAACGGTAAATGAATGGCGTGTTAGCGGAGCCGACATAAGTTTAAAAGGCTTTATGCGTCGATTAATGCCGGCAGGTTTTTACGGTTCAACCCGCGCAGTCGAAGTAATAGATTGGAAAGATGTCGGCTATCTCGCGACCGACTCGAAAACCGTGACAGTCCAGCTCAAATCCTCGAAATCAAAACTCTCGCGCCTTCATCCGGTTGAGATCGCCCAACTCGCAGAGGCGCTTTCGCCGCTTCATCGAACGGACATCGTCGAATCCTTGGATGACGAAATCGCTGCCGATACTCTCGAAGAAATGTCCACTGAAAATCAGGCGAGAGTTTTGGAGGGGCTCGATGAAGAACGAGCGGCGGATCTCCTTGAAGAAATGTCGCCGGATGATGCTGTCGATGTTCTCGAAGAACTGGACGACGAAAAGGCAAAAGAACTTTTCGCTTTGATGGAAGACCACGAAAAGGTCGATGTTGCTGAATTAATGTCTTATGAAGGCGATACGGCGGGCGGTTTGATGACAACAGAGTTCGTTTCGATTCCCCAGAGTTTCACAGTTGCCGATGCCATCAAATACCTTCGCCAAATGGCTCGTACGCCTCATATGGTCTATTACATTTATGTGCGCGAAACTGCCGATTCCCGAAAACTCGTGGGGATCATTACGCTTCGTGGTTTAATCCTTGCCGAGCCAAGCGATGTAATAAGCAATTTCATGCGAACGGATTTTCAATCTGTCGACCCAACCGAACCATCGGAAGACGTTGCACTGAAAATTGCCGAATACAATTTACTCGCGATCCCCGTTTTAAATAAAGATCAGGAAATCCTCGGCATCGCGACGGTAGATGACGCAATGGAGATCCTTATGCCGAAGCGGTTTGAATGATGAGAAATTGCTTTGAATTTCTCAAACATTTCTCGTTCATCTTACGTCTATACAATATCGGAATAAAGCCGAACTGGCATTACATAATATAATCGAGGCTTCAAAACGGTGGGAAAACATTTTGCTTGTAATTTCGAGCAAATTATTGATAGGTTCTTAAGTTACACCAAAAACCTGTAGGGAGTTTAAATTTATGAAAAGGATAGTATTTTCGTTTGCGTTAGTTTTAGCAGCGGTTGGTTTCCTTGCTACGGCAAGTGTCAGCAGCGCGAACAGTGATTTCGCGATCGGTTCGAAATTGGATAATTTTACAATGCCGGACCCCGAAGGAATTGATAAGAGTTTGAATGAGCTGAAAGGGAAAAACGGTACTTTGATCTTATTTTTGTCGGCGCAATGTCCCGTAGTAAAGGCATATAATTCGAGGATCAACGCGATTTCCGAGGCTTACAAAGCTAAGGGAATTAATTTCGTCGGGATCTATTCGAATCACACGGAATCGCTTGAATGGGTGAAAGAACATTCTTCGGAAAACTACCAGTTTCCAGTATTAATCGACAAGGACAACGTTTTTGCCGATAAACTGGGCGCGAGCTTTACGCCGGAGGTATATTTCCTTAATGCGGAAAACGTGCTCGATTATCATGGCGCGATCGACAATGACCGAAGCGGACAAAACGTGACCAGACAGTTTTTAACTACTGCGTTTAGCGAAAAGCTTGCCGGAAAGGACATCACCGAAAAAGAAACGCGTGCTTTTGGTTGTACAATCAAGAGAATCGGAAAAGACGACGGTAAATAATCACGGCCGCGACCATATTGATCGAATGAGAAAGTTTTTGGGAATGGAATTTGATCCTTCCCGGCTCCATTCTCGATTAATTCCCATGTTCTTCCGTGCAACATTTTTGTGTCTATGTGCAACAAAAGCTAACTAAATGAAAAGAAAACTAGAAATCTTTGGCGCGTTGGCGGTTATTTCCCTTTCAATAACCGCAAACTCTTTCGCGCAAAAAACAAAATCGCATGTAAAAACTCCGGTGGCTCCGAGAGTGACGCAAGTAAACGAAATTACGGTCAAACCTCTTCTCAAGCCAAATGGAAAACCGCTTTTTATTAATTTCTGGGCGACATGGTGTATTCCCTGCCGTGAAGAGTTCCCCGATCTCGTAGAGATCGATAAAGAATACCGCGGCAGGATCGATTTTATAACGATCACACTTGATGATCCCGCCGAGATAAATCGTGATGTAACGAAATTTCTAAACGAAATGAATGCGACAATGCCAACATATTTGTTATACACGCCCGACGAAAGCGAAGTGATCGGCAGCATCTCCAAAGACTGGCAAGGCGGTCTTCCTTTTAGTGTTTTGTTCAGTGAAAACGGAGAGGCTGTTCTGTTTAAGCAAGGCAAGATCAAGCTCGGCGTCGTAAAAGAAAAGATCAATTCCATGCTTTCCGCGAGCGATAATCGATAACATCTGACATATTCACAGTTCCTCCGTTTCAATCCGACATTGACGGTTTGTTTCGAGTCGTATTTGATAAAACTACGACTAGATAATAAACTCTCTTTTTTCATTTTAAAGGAAGATTTTATCTATGACATCACAGCCTGCAATTACGCGAGACGTGATAGAAGAACACGGATTCACCCCGGAAGAATACGAAAAAATTGAAGAGATCATGGGACGCAAGCCGAATTTCACCGAGCTCGGCGTTTTCTCGGTTATGTGGTCGGAACATTGTTCGTACAAATCGTCGCGTAGCCACTTAAAACGTTTACCGACAAAGGGACCACGTGTCGTCGTGCCGCCCGGAGAAAATGCAGGGGTGGTTGATATAGGCGATGGTTGGTGCGTGGCGTTTAAGGTCGAATCTCATAATCACCCCAGTTTTATAGAGCCATTTGAAGGGGCCGCAACGGGAGTAGGCGGAATCTTGCGCGACGTTTTCACAATGGGCGCAAGACCGATTGCGGCAATGAATTCCCTGAGATTCGGACCTCTTGATCACACAAAACACGGCAATCGAAATAAATCGATCCTAAAAGGTGTTGTCGAAGGAATCGCTCATTACGGAAATTGTTTCGGTGTGCCTACGGTCGGCGGCGAGGTAGTGTTCGATGACGCGTACAATTTAAATCCGCTTGTAAATGCGTTTGCACTCGGAATTGTTCGCGAGGATCAGATATTCTTTGGAAAAGCCTCGGGAATTGGGAATCCAGTAATGTATGTCGGTGCAAAAACGGGTCGCGATGGAATTCACGGCGCAACGATGGCATCCGCGGAATTTGACGATGCTGCGCTCGAAAAGCGTCCAACGGTTCAGGTCGGTGATCCGTTTCTTGAGAAACTACTTCTTGAAGCATGTCTTGAAGGAATGCGTTCGGGCGCGATCGAGGGAATTCAGGATATGGGAGCCGCCGGTTTAACATCTTCGTCTGTGGAAATGGCAGACCGTGCCGGAAACGGCCTTGAACTTTACCTTGATGATGTTCCACAGCGTGAAACAAACATGACCGCGTACGAGATGCTTCTAAGCGAATCGCAGGAAAGAATGCTGATAGTTGCGAAGAGAGGACGCGAAAACGAACTCGTCGAGATTTTCAATAAATGGGATTTGGACGCCGTAGTGATCGGAAAGGTCGTCGAGGGAAACCGATTAAAAATATATCATCATGGCGAACTGATGGCAGATCTGCCGGTGGATAAATTAACAGAATCGGCTCCGATTTATGATCGCCCGATGTCTGCTCCAATTCAAAATTCAAAATTCAAAATTCAAAATTCCGAAGACCGAAAACCAAAGAACGGTGACCACAACGAGATCCTGACATTATTATTGAAATCGCCAAATATTTGTTCAAAGCATTTTATCTATGAGCAGTATGATCATATGGTGCGTACAAATACCGCGGTTTTGCCGGGTGCCGATGCGGCGGTTGTTCGTGTCAAGGAAACTCGCCGGGCTGTCTCTATGTGCCTTGACGGTAACGGCAGATTTTCTGCGGTCAATCCAAAGGAAGGTGCGAAATTAACGGTTGCCGAAAGTGCGAGAAATAATGTCTGCGTCGGCGGAAAACCTATTGCCGTCACAAATTGTTTGAATTTTGCTTCGCCCGAACGCGAGAAAATTATGTGGGCATTTTCCGAAACGGTTGACGGGATAAAAGAGGCTTGCGAAATGTTTGAAACTCCGATAATTTCCGGAAATGTTTCCTTTTACAACGAAACCGACGGCGACGGAGTTTTACCCACACCGACGATCGGAATGGTCGGGCTAATCGAGGACGCGCGAAAGATCATAACCCAAGGCTTCAAAAACGAAGGCGATCTGATCGCACTTCTCGGTACGACTAACAATGACCTATCTGTTAGCGAATATGCTCAAACGATTTTAGGCTATACAACAAACGAACTCATCGAAATAGGCGAGGTCCCGGAGATTGATTTGAATTTAGAGAAGAAAGTTCAAGATACTTGCCTGCAATTAAATGATGAAGGCCTGATAAATTCAGCTCACGATTGCTCTGATGGGGGAATTGCAGTTGCCATTGCCGAACAATGTTTTTCATCACTAAAGGTCGAATCAACCGGTGCGGAAATTGAGTTAAATGATGGAAATTTAGACGTGACAACTCAACTATTTTCCGAATCACCATCGAGAATTTTAGTGACTTTTGCAGAAGAAGATTTGGAAAAAGTTAAAAAAACAATTGGAGATTGTCCGTTTGAAGTCATTGGCAATGTCACGGGCGAAAGTTTGAAAATTAGAATAAACGGCGAAGATGAAATAAATAAAAAAGTTTCAGACTTGCAGGCTGCTTGGAAAAATTCGCTTGAAAATCAATTGTAGAAGAGGCTGTTAGCCTGTATTACCAATCAATTTTTTGAATTGCGAAAATAACAGGCTAACAGCCTCTTATAACTTCATGTTGCCGCTCACCCCTTTTTTACCGCATGAAAGCCGGACTCTACATACATATCCCGTTTTGCAAGTCGCGTTGCTCGTACTGCGATTTTGCGACAGATGTTTACCGCAATAATGATGCAGTCGAGCGATATGTTTCGGCTCTTTGTTCGGAAATTCAAAATTCAAAATTCAAGATTCAAGATTCTTTTGAAACCGTTTATTTCGGCGGCGGAACTCCTTCGCTTTTGTCGTCGAAACAACTCGAGAAAATTCTTGAAACAATTTATAAAACTTTTTTAATCGACGAAAATATCGAATTTACGCTTGAGATGAATCCGGCGACTGTTTCGCTTGAAAAGTTAAAAGATTTTAAATCCCTGGGTGTGAATCGGGCGAGTTTCGGTGTGCAGACATTTGATGATAAAGCGTTAAAAGTTTTGGCACGCGGACATGATTCGCGCGATGCGAGGAACACTTTTGAACTTTTGCGAAAGGCGAAATTTGAAAATATTTCATTTGATCTGATTGGCGGTTTACCAAATCAAACACTTAAAGATTGGGAGAAGAATTTGGATGAGGCATTGAAGATGAGTCCCGAACATCTTTCGCTTTATTTACTTGAGATTCACGAAGGGACACCGCTTGCAGAACAGATTCGTACTCAAAGACAGCCGATGCCGGATGAAGATTTAGCGGGCGAAATGTATGAAATGATGGTCGAAAAAGTTTCGGAACATGGTTTTAATCAATACGAAATATCGAATTTCGCAAAGCCGACTTTTGAATCCAAACATAACAATAAATATTGGCTGTGCGAACCGGTCATTGGTTTTGGGGTTTCGGCGCATTCCTTTGACGGAACGCAAAAACGCTGGTCAAACGAAAGAGGCACAAACCAGTATGTTTCTTTAGTGGAGAGAGGAAAATCGACGATCATTGAAACCGAATCGCTTACCCAAAAGCAACTATCGTCGGAGTTTGCGTTTCTAAATCTGCGTTTGGCAAAAGGATTATCTTTAGCTGATTTTGAGAATAGATTCGGGTATGATTTGCGGAACAAATATTCGGACGCCCTAAAACAATTTGAAAATATCGGTCTGTTGGAATTTAGCGGAAATTCATTGCGTCTGACGAAAAAGGGTTTTGTTTACTCAAACGAAGTGTTCGAGATTTTCGTGTAAATTACTCATGCTGTTACCAAATTAGATCGAGAAAAATAAAAAGGAGCTCGAATGTGAAAATTTTAGAAAGTTCTGTCTCGATTGTCCGAACCATTCTTATAGTCTTTCTGATTGTAAGTTTTGGCTTTACAACACTCATCGCCCAAAACTCGTTTGACGCAGATTCTGCCCGGGCAAAAGCCTACGACCTGATAAATAAAGACAGATACCTTGAAGCGATCCCTCTGCTCGAACAGATAATCCTCACCGACCCTGAAGACGCGGAAGCCAGCTTTTACTATGGATTCACCTTGATTGTAAAAGCCTCGGGCCTGAGCGACAAAGATGCCGCAAAAGCAACTCGAATGAGAGCACGAACCGCACTGATTAAAGCGAAAGAGCTTGGTTACCAGGATAAAGTTCTTGATGCATTTATTGATTCGATTCCGCTAGACGGGAGCTTGCCCGGACAGTTTTCAAAAAACGAGCAGGCTGAGAAATTGATGTCCGAAGGCGAAGGCGAATTCACAAAGGGAAAATATGATGCTGCCTTAAAGCTATATGGCGATGCACTAAAACTCGACCCAACGATCTACGAAGCCGCACTTTTCTCAGGTGATATGTGTTTCAGAAAGAAAGATTTTTCGAATGCAGAAATCTGGTATCAAAGGGCAATCTCGATCGATCCGAACCGCGAAACAGCATATCGCTATTCAGCTTCACCTTTGATGGAACAAAAGAAATACGATATCGCACTGGATCGTTACGTCGAGGCGTTTATCGTCGAACCTTACAGCAAATTTGCGAGTTCGGGTCTTACCCGTTGGGGAACGGAAACAGGATCCCGTTTAGGTCATCCCCGTTTTGATATTCCAAAGTATGATCCCGAAAAAGATAGTAAATCTTCATCAACCATAACGCTTGATTCCTCAGAAAACCGCAGCTTACTTGCATGGCTTGGGTATGCCGCAACTCGAAACAAATGGCGTGAATCAAAATTTTCAAAATCGTATCCCGATGAAGAGTCCTACAGACATTCGGTGCTTGAAGAAGCTGACGCACTCCGCAGCGTCGCGAAAATTGCGAAGGAATTGAAAGCCAAATCTACAAAGCTTGATCCCCAACTCGAAATCCTACTGGAGCTCGACGAAAAGGGATTGCTCGAAGCGTTTGTAATTATGGCAATACCGGACGAAGGAATAGCACAGGACCACCGGGATTATTTGCGTACGAACCGTGCGAAACTTCGCAGGTATGTATTGGAATACGTTATCCTTAGAAAAAACAAGTAGCTTGATGGCATTACAATAAGTGCGAGTTTCATGCTGAATTTGCGGGCGTGAATGGAGTTTAACAACCGGCAACTATTGATTTTAGTGAAACTCGCGGATATTTTCATACGTAGAATGAACGCAACGTTTTGCTAAACGCATTTCATCACATTGTTTGATATTTTTTTCCGGGAGTAAGCTATTATGGGTCGAAAAACATTTTATCAGTTATCAGCGCGCCAAATCTTTGTTGTCGGAATAGCCTCTGCAGTTATTGCTTTAGGGGGCTTTGTAGGTTTGACAAGTATTGGATTTGGTTTTCAATCGGGACAACTCTCAAATGTCACAAACGCGGAAACCATGCCGAAAGGTATTACGGATCCTTCGCTCGCAACGGATGAGCAAAACAGTATTGAGGTTTATAAAGCATCCTCGCCGGGGGTGGCTTTCATAACAACAAGTTCGAAGTTTGAAAACTTTTTCGGTGAACAATTTGAACGTGAAAACGGTAACGGTTCAGGGTCGGTGATAGACAATCAGGGGCATATTCTAACGAATTACCATGTAATTGAAGGTACTTCAAAACTTACGGTTAGTTTTGGAGGTGACAAGATTTACCCGGCAAAATTAGTAGGCGGAGATCCCGATACGGATTTAGCGGTTATTAAAATAAACCCACCGAGAGAAGGCTTAACCGTCATTCCTCTCGGCGATTCAGATAAACTTGAAGTTGGACAAAAGGTTTTAGCGATCGGAAATCCTTTTGGTCTGGATCGGACGCTTACTACTGGAGTAATCTCAGGGCTTCAACGCCCAATTCGTGCGAGAAATAACCGCCCAATTGATGCGGCAATTCAAACCGACGCTTCTATCAATCCCGGAAATTCCGGAGGCCCCCTTTTGGACAAATTTGGTCGAATGATCGGAATTAATTCGCAGATTCTGTCTCCTGCCGGCGGATCGGTCGGCGTAGGATTTGCCGTTCCAGTCAATACGGCAAAGCGGATCGTTCCGCAATTGATTAAATACGGCGAAGTAACCCGGGCTAAACTAGGCGCCAACCTTTACAGCGTTGGCGAGCTGACAAAAAGACGAGGAATGGAACTCCCCGTCAGCAAAGGCTTGCTCATATCCCGCACGATACGCGGCGGTTCCGCTGAGCGAGCAGGTCTTCGTGGGCTTTCGAGTGATGGCGACGGGCTGATTCTCGGTGATATTGTGTTATCGGCCGAGGGCCAAGCATTTGATGAATTGGACGATCTCTATAGATTTCTTGATAAAAAGAAAATAGGTCAAACAATTCCTCTTAAGATTTTCCGCGATGGCAAAACTATTACCGTTCCTGTTCGATTGTTGCCTTAGCGGGATTTCAGAATCCGATTTAGTAAAATGCGCAGATTGGAAAGGTCTGCGCTTTTTTTATGGAAAAAAAAGAGACTGATTATTTTCTTAACGAGGGCTTTGGCTGGGTTTGTAAGCGTTGCCAGGAGGCGGAAAAAAGTGCACCAAAGACGAAAGAGCAATCACGGCTTCTGAAAGAGGGCGAAGCTGAGAGCAAGCAACCCAAATTTTCAACTTCCTCTCTGGCAACGTGGCTCGACCGCGAAAAAAGAATATTAGTTTGTCCAAAATGCGGAATACGTGAAAACATTGAAGCTTAGAGCATTTATCGCGAATTCGATACAAGAAAGTTTGATTGACACTTATTAGAATTATTATAAATCTAGTTTATGGCGTATTCGAAATTAGAAATAGAAAATCTGCAGATGACAAAACAGCGGAAAGTTGTTCTAAGCGTGATCCATCAAGCAGAAGAGCACCTAACGGCGAATGAGGTTTTTGAGAACGCGAAAGTGCTGCTTCCGGGAATCTCGTTTGCAACGGTTTATAACTCTCTCAGGTTTTTGAAAGATGAGAGGCACATCGCTGAGATCAGCTTTGGAAACGGCGCAAGCCGCTTTGATCGTATGACTTCCCGGCACGACCACGCTTTGTGTAATAACTGCGGGAAACTAGTAGATATTGAGCTAAAGCTGCCAAAAGAATTAGTGGAAATGGCGGCGGAATATTCCCGATTCAAACCCGAATCGATCGAGCTAACGCTTCGAGGTTTGTGCCCTGAATGCACAAAAAATCAATGATCTAAAGCACGGAATTGGGAAAACATGTACGGTTTAGATAGATGTCGTAATATCCCATAATCCTTTGAAAACAATCCCGATTATAAATATGCTGATGAAGATCGAGCCGACCAACAAGCCGATTAAAATCGCAATCACCGCAAACACAAAAATCCAATCGCCCTTAGTACCACTGCCCAAACCGGTGCCGCGTTTGCGAATAAGATCCATATTCTGTTTGTTTGATTTCCAGAAAAAATCAAACGCATCTCCGATTAAAGGAATCACGCCGACCACATAATCGAGCCCGATGTTAAAAGCCATCCGTAAGAGTGTGATCTTCGGCACTCCGTAGCGAACTCCCGCAATCAGAATATAGAACGAAACAAGCGACGTCGAAATATCGCCAACATTTGGGACAAGCCCGATAAGCGAATCAAGCCCAAACTTCCAGCCAACCCCGGGAATACGAAAAAGCCCATCAAGATATTTCGAAAGAGTTTCGAGCCCTTCCTCGATCTCAATTTGCTTTCGTTCCTGTTTCGCCAAACGAGCGTCCGAGCTGTCGCTAATTCGTTGTAATTGTTCAATATCCTGCATTTATTTTTTGTATCGTTGATCTTCAACAATCATCACGCTCAAAATTTTATCACCACGCACGAGATTATCTACGATTTTCATTCCTTCTTCGTTCACTTTACCAAAAACCGTGTATCCGCCATCGAGATGCGGTTGGCGGGAATGTGCCACGAACCATTGTGAACCTCCCGTGTCTTTGCCGGAAAGTGCCATTCCGACCGTGCCGCGTTCGTAAGGAATTTGATTGATCTCACATCTGATTTGCCAGCCCGGTCCGCCGTTGCCGTCGCCGCGTGGGTCGCCGTCCTGCATTACAAAATTTGGAACAACCCGATGAATTTCTAGTCCGTTAAAATATCCGCTTTTTGCAAGCTTGATATAATTCTCAACGGTCAAAGGAGCTTCTTCAGGAAAAAATTGGATGGTAAATTCGCCTTTGTCGGTTGTAAGAATTGCCCGTGCGCTTCCATTTTCTCGGGAAATTGCGCTTTTGTAATCGGCGCGAACGATTCTCGAATTCCCCAACGATATCTCAGGCTTATTAAATTTCACAACCCCAAGATCTTTCGGTATCTCGTATGCCTTAAACGCAGGATCTCCAACGGTCATGGGATCTGGCTTTGGGATATTAAATCCTCGATAAATTTCCGCCGCTTTTCGTCGTATCAAATAATCCGGCGAACCGATTGCCGAAAGAAATGGCGTCATATAAGCAATTTTTATCGTCTGAGGTAGGCGATTTTCGTACTGCTTTTTCAACGCATCCAGAATTGATAACGAAGCGTCATTGAGCTTATCTGTTCTTGCCGCCCAAAGTGCATCCGACAATCGTTTGTAAATTTCCGCTGCCTTTTCAGGAGTTTCCGGTTTTATATCGCCCAAAAGATTTGCCGCAGTTGAACGTATAAAAAGATCTTCGTGATTTAGGAATTCGCTTAGAACTTCTTCCAATTCAACGGCCTTAAATTTTGCAAAAGCGATAATAATTTCCGGAATTGAAATCGGAGGTAATTTGTCCTTTTGTTTGACGAGAAATTCTATACGTTCTTGGGCTTCGGATTTGTGCTCTTCTGAGTCTGCCAACTCACCAAGCCCTTGAGCGATATTAGAGAGGTTTTGCCAACCTACGAAATTTGTTTTGTTTTTTCCAATCTTAAATCTTATCGTTTTTGTGAACGCGATCGCTTCTGAAGTTTTAAGATAATTTGCCGGAGAAATTCGCAGCAAGGCTATTTCTATCTCCCGTGATTTGATTCCGTCAAGTTTACGGAACTCCTGTAAAAACTTAATTGCTCTTTCATTTGCGGACCCTTTAAGTATATTTCCCAACACATTTGCAATATCGAGCAATTCATTTTGCACGATAGGTTTTTTGTACTTTGATTTTTTGTATTCGGCTAATAATATTTCACTTCTTCCCAAAAGTTTGTCTGCTGTTTCGACTTTCTTCAGACTTCCCAAGGCACGGATCGAGTTGATACGGACACGTAAATCTTGGTCATTCAAGGCTTTATTCAAAATTAACTCCCAAACTTGCGAATTTTCTTCCGTTCCTAGAATTCGGGCGGCGTTGGCGCGAACTATTGGATTTTCGTCCCGTTCTAGCAAATCCTTTGCTTCTTCAAATGCGTTCTTCGCTCCCAAACGCGAAAGCGAGTTAAGTGCGTCGGCGCGAACGCGCCAATCTGAATCATTGAGAAATTTTATGATCACCTCCGCTGCTCCTTCCGGTTTGGCGCGAAGCGCGGCCGTAAGTCCGAGCAAGATCACGTCCGTATCGGGGCGTGAACGTTTTACGGCTTCAAGTGCCAAGACATCGAGAATTGCAGCACCTAATCTTTTTGAGAATTCATCGTTAGGATTTGCGGCGGCAATTTTCCCTAGCGCTTCGACGGCTTTCGCCTTCGCCGAAAAATTTCGCTTCGAGATTGAAAGCAGGACCGCGAGGGCGCCATCCAAGGATTCAATCTCGCCAATTGCAAATGTCGCCATTTGCTGCACGTCAGGATCATTTTCACTCAGAAGCTTTGTAAGTGCAGGAATCGCGTCCTCATCGCCGATTCTTCCGGCAGCGAGAGCGGCGCGTTTTCGTAATTCAGGAATCCTTGATTCCAAAAAATCTGCTAGCATTTTGTCATATCGAAGTTCGTCTTCGGCTTTTAGGATCGCGAGTTGATCCGCTTGCGATACCGCGGTCTTCGACTGCGCAACCGTGTTTCCACCAAGAATTAAAAGAAGAAGCGCCGATATAAAAATAGATCTCATCTGATTTCCAAATTTCTCCGTTTTGAAGATTTTACTCGAGAGGCGCGCCATTTACCAACGATTTCCCTGCGAGATAAAGCCCCCGTATGATCCGGAGGCTTTCTTTCTTGTGCAAGTTATAAGATCAATCTATTTTTATTCCCGATATTTTACGTTCCTAACCTCAACCTCATCCTTCAATGCATCGGGTAAAACAACGTCTAAACCTGTCGGTTTCTTCGCTTTCGCCACCTCAACTATTCGCAGCGCTGTCGGATCTAGATCTTCCAATACGCTCCGCGGACCGTAGAGCAAAATGCTTGCTTTTCCTTTGCGATTTTGCGTCTCATATTCAACAACAAACAAACGTTCAATGCGTTTTTTTCCGATCCTTAGCGAAACACTCGCAGAAACTGCATCGACCAAAGTAATTTTTGAATTAGTGACCGTTAAGGCAACCTGCGGAGCAGTGAAATTGGTCGTCTGATTGTGAACACGGATTTTTTCAGTTGAAATAAAGTTCAAAGCCTTAACAAAACTTTTTGGTCCGCGGACGCGAACCTTTTCAGGCACTATTTTCGTGCTGTAAATTTCGTAACCCGCTCCGGGATTCCCGACCAACTCAGCTCTGATCGGGACCTCATATTCTTCGACACGTTCAAGTTTTACGGCAATTTTATCCGGTAATATCTGGTCGATCTTTACACCGGTTGGAAGATCAACCGTAATATTTTTAGCTGTTATTTCTACCGTGCGTTCACCTTCCGTTACATTGGTTAGATCAAGTGAAATTACCAAATCTCTCGGGTTAAGCTGGTCAAGCTTCCGTTTTTCCCCGCTTACAACGAGATCGACCTCTTTGACCGGAGAATTGATTATTTCAAACTGATTGGAAAAAAGCGGGTTTAAGGTTATTGAACGCAAACGTGTCTGAGTTGGTTCTTGAAAACCTGTCACACCTACCCAAAGAGCAAAACTGATTAAAAGTGCCGTTAGTTTAAGCAGCCAATCATCGACGAAAATCCGCTTTAACCAGAAACGAATCAACGCCGACCAGTTTTGATTTGCGGGTAGTAAATCTTTTGAAAAATTACGGCTCATTGAAATTAGCTGACGGCTACCTCGGAATCCGTATCGCTTAATCCTTTCGATTCGGATTTATTAGCTTTTTTTCCTTTGCTGTCCTTGGACGAAATCAGCGATACGTCCATCGAATCAAGCAAAAGTTTGCGAAGTTGTTTAGTCTCGAGATTGCGGTGAATTTCGCCATCTTCGACAAACGAAATTAGTCCCGTTTCTTCGGAAACGACAACCGAAATCGCATCCGTCCCTTCCGTAACCCCGATTGCGGCGCGATGACGGGTGCCGAATTCGCGTGAAATATTTGGATTTTTTGTCAAAGGTAAAAAACACGACGCCGAGGCAATTCGTTCTCGGCGAATTATGACAGCTCCGTCATGTAACGGTGTTGCGGGATTAAAAATCGTAACGAGCAAATCGTAGTTCAAACGTGCATCGATCTGTACACCTGCGTCAATAAAATTTCGCAATCCGACCGATCTTTCGAGAACAATAAGGGCTCCTGTTTTTGTTGATGAAAGAGTAGTAGCGGCCAGTACGATCTCGTCGTAGATCGTTTCGCCAAGTGTTCCCTGTTGTTTTCGTAAAAAAGGAAGTCGAAAGCGGTTTCCAAAGTAGATCAATGCCTGCCGAATTTCGGAAGAAAACAATATGATTATCAAAAACGGAAGATAAAATACCGCGTATCGAAGGACAAATTCGAGAGTCGCCAAATCCTGTGTGGCGGCAAACCAATAAAGCAGAGCCAAAATAACGATCCCCGCGACTGTCGGTACAGCCCTCGTTCCCCGAAGAAGCCTTAAGATGACATAGACGATAATAAAAACCGCCGCGATATCGAAAATCGCGCGCCCATTTGCAAAATCGGGAATGTAATCGGTGATCATCATTCGGTTTGGTTATACTTTCATCGTTTAGCTCAAAACAATTGCCGTTTATAGGGCATCTGATTCTCCCTTTAAAAGAATATCACATAAAAAGTTCAGAGTGTTTCCTGGCAGCATCCTGAAGAATTAAATCTAAGTGAGCTACAAAATTTACGCGTGAATCGTGCCAAATGTTTTATTCGAGATCGAAAAGAAGACTAGCTGCGGCGCCTTATTCTTCCTCTCTGAATGAAACCAACCAATTCCGCCTTTGAATCTATTACGCCAAGAACCCCTAATCCGTTGATCCGCATAAGAGCGACCGCATTGGTAACCAAAGCATTTGCCTCAATAAAATAGTCCTCCCGTATCACACGCATTACATCTTTTACAGTAGTCGAACTCCATTTTTCCCGTGGTAGATCTTGCTTGATATCTTCCAGTACCAAAAATCCATAAAGCTGTTTTTCTGACGCGACAGGAAAAATCACATATTTATAAAGCGGCAGCACGTGGTCGACAAAATGCATTACCGTTTCATCGGGTTCGATAGAAACGGGCATTTCCATCACCTGTTCAACAATCAGGTTTTCAAAATTTTTTATCTGCCTAATAATTTTGGCGGCGGCGTCAAATAGGAAAACACCTACCAAAATTGACCAAATTCCTGTGAAAGTATCGCGACTTATTGAGATCACGGCAATTCCAAATACTATCAACGTCGCGGCGATATACTGCCCAAACTTTCCGGTTAAAACTGTCGCCTCGTTTAGATCCTTTCCGCGGCGCCAAAGAAATGCACGTAAAACACGTCCGCCATCGAGTGGGTAGCCGGGAAAAAGGTTGAAAACCGCCAAAAGCAGATTTAACAAAAATAGCGCAAAAAGAAGCGGGGAAAGAATTACCGTACCTAAAGAATTCGACACGGCCCAAAATACGAGGAAAACTATAGAAAGGAAGAAACTTGCGATGGGTCCGGCGATTGCAATTCGAAATTCGGCACCCGGTGTATCGGGTTCGCGTCTGAGTTTTGCCAAACCTCCAAAAGGGTGCAGGAGGATCTCTAAAACTTGAATTCGCTCCCTGCGAGCTATATAGGCGTGGGCGAGCTCATGCAGGAATATGGAGAAAAAGAAAATGAGAACGGTAATTAAGCCAAGCGAGAATCTTGCGAAAAAGTTTCCAATCAGAGACTTTGGAATCGTCTGAGCGACAAACCAACTCAATATCCCAAGCACCAAAAACCAACGGTAGTCGATTTTGACAGGAATGCTATGGATATGTGTGACGAGGAGTTTCCGTGTGAAAAATTTAAAAAAACGCGTCATAAGAATAAAGCAAAAAAGCGAATGAACCCTATCTCATTCTTCTTTACCGCTCCATTCCTCCTATCAAAACTTACGCTTCAAAAGGGACTTCTGCGTTCTGTAAAATATGAAGTTCGTTTCGCGAAACTTTTTCGAGAAGCTCGGGTTCGTCAAACATCTTTACGAGTCCTCGAACGGTGGCATATCGAGGTTCGTCAGATATGATCACCGAAAGATTAATAGCGTCACGTAAATACTGGTCGATTCCGTTTAGTAGCGCTCCACCGCCGGTAAGAATCACACCTCTATCGTAAATATCCGCGGCGACTTCAGGGCGAAGCTCGGTAAGTGTATCGCCGATCACTTTTGCGACACGTCTGACAATTCCTTCAGTAATCGGATAAATCTCACCTGCAGTTACGGTCACGGCATTCGGGCTCCCTGTCTGAACATCTCGGCCGCGAACGAGCAATTCTTCCTCAGGATCTGCGGGCGGAATTGCCGAAATGAAATCCCGCTTCATATTTTCCGCCGTTTCGGCGCCAATCTGTAGCCCTCGATGCCTGCGCAAATGTGTGACGATCGCAACATTTATTGCGTCGCTGCCTATTCTTTCGGATCGCGAATGGGCAATCGTTCCTTTCGTAACAATCGCTATATTTGTCGTTCCGGCACCAACATCAACAACGGCAGATGCCCGTCGATCATTTGTCTTGACGTCTGCTCCAAATGCGGCAGCCAAACCTTCTTCCATCATATAGACTTTGCCGATATGAGCTTCTTCTGCCGCGTTTAACAAAGCTCGCTGTTCGACGTGGGTAACATCCGAGGTCATACTCATCACAGCCTGACGTGAAACCTGCGAGCTTCCTGTTTTTGCGGACTTTACAAAATGAGCAAGCATCCGCTTGGTGTATTCAAAATCTGCTACAACACCCCCGTTTAACGGCGCTTTAATGATGATATCGCGCCCCTCGCGCCCCCACATTTCGAAAGCTTCTTTCCCGTATGCTACAACTTCTTCAGTAAGCTCGTTGACCGCAATAAGAGACGGCTCGTCAAACACCACATCACGCCCTTTGACCGCAATAATTGTGTTTGCCGTACCCATGTCTATCGCCATAGAATCGGTAACGTAGTTTTTTAATGATGAAAAAGCCATCATCGATGAAATTTTGCTTAGAAAAGACATTACAAAAATTAGCCTATACTTTTGAGGGGGGAACCGAATTATTCGGAACCAATATATGGTACATCAATTCCACTTTACCTCAAATAGTGAAACGGGCTCAATGCGATTTTTTACCGTTAAAGGTTCGCACTTTCGAATTTGAAAAGTTTCAGTGCAGGCCTTGCCCGTTGCCTCGCTGATCAGGATTTGTCCGCCTTTTGCGTTTGATTCAAGTCGCGAGGCTAAATTTACTGTATCGCCGATTGCCGTATACTCGGAGCGACGCTCTGAGCCGATATATCCGATGGTTGCAATCCCGGTATGTAGTCCGATTCCCGTCGCAATTTCGTTGTAACCCTCGGCTTTCAATTCCTTGTTTAGAGTTTGCACACGATTTTGCATTGCTACCGCCGCTTTAACAGCATTGTCCGCATCGTTTGGCGAAGCATGCGGGGCTCCAAAAAGCGCCATCAACCCATCGCCAATATATTTATCAAGCGTTCCGCCATTTTCAAAAATAACTTCAGACATTGCCGAAAAATAGTTGTTTAGCAAGCCAACGACGCGTTCCGGATTCTGTTCTTCTGAAAATGCTGTAAAACCTCGTATGTCGGCAAAAAGTACGGTAATCGTCTGATTAACGCCACCGAGCTTAAAGGAATCTGGTCGCTCCAGAAGTTCCTTTACTACATACTCAGGCATAAAACGACTGTAATTCGCACGTGCAACTTCCTCTCTTGCAAGACGTTTGTGCGCCTTGATCATTTCAACCGCGACCGCAGTTTGCGCGGCAACAGCGCTTATCAATTCGAGATCATCCTGAGTAAAAGCCGAAAATGGATCGAGACGATCTGCATAAACGACTCCATGCACATTCGATTCCGTGATCAAAGGAGCACAGATCGTTGAACGAACACCTTGAGAAACTATCGATTCTGCACCCGAAAACTGCGCATCTGTTTTTGCATCCTGAGATAATAATGCAACCTTCTCACGCATAACCTTTTGCGTGATCGTTCGACTAATTGTCAGTTTCTCAACGAATTTTCCGGTCGCGTCCTCACGTGCCTTTGCGGCAATTGGGAAAAGACTATAATCCAAAATCTTCCCATCTACCGTTTCATCCGCCAATAGTGCAACAACCCTTTCAGACGGCGTTACCCGAAAAATCAAATCGGTCGCCTTATCGAATATTTTTTCTAAGTCAAATATCGTGCCAAGAGTTTTGCTCATTTCATAGAGCATTTCGAGAATTTGAGCCTTTCGACGAAGGTCTTTGATTTCTTCCTCAGTAGTCTCATGCAAAACGTTTGATTCTACAAAAGATGAAGAGGAGGAAGATTTCGCACTTTTTTCGATGATTTCGTTTGCCGAAATTATAAATTGCGTATTTCCAAGCGGTTTATCATCGTAATTCAGACTTTTATCAACTTCTGTAACACCGGAGTTGACGGTTGCACCCTCCTCGAGAAAAGGATCGCTAACCTCAACATGCTCGCGTGCGTTCGGAATCTCCGGCAATTCAGGTTCAATCGCTTGTACGGTTTCAAATCTCAGCACACTTGTGCCGATTGTAATGTCATCTCCCGGAGCGAGCTCTTTTTCCAAATGCTCAACGCCGTTTACGAAAACTTTGTTGGCACTTCGTTTGATCTCACCGCCATCATAATATCCGTCGATCAATAGGTATCGTCTGCCGTCCGCTTGTATCGTCGCATGAATACGAGAAACCCGCCGATCATTAAGAATTACGTCGTTGTTCTTTGCGCGGCCGATCAAATATGTTGCGTTTGGCTCGAGTTTCAATTCCCAAGCTCTGCCGCTTGCTTCGGTGATTTTAAGTAATACGTTCACAATGAGAGTAATTGTAAATGGTTAAGGCCAAATCGTAAATTCGATATGCAATCATTTACCAATTAGTTCTAAATAATTACCATTAATATTATGATTTATTTCGATAATAATGCCACAACAGCGGTCGCCGACAAAGTTTTTGAAGCGATGAAACCCTACCTTACACGTATTTACGGGAACCCATCTTCTGCTTATTCGTTGGCTCAAGAATCTAGATCTGCTGTAAAAACAGCGCGTGAAAACGTCGCGGATCTTCTTGGGTCCAAAAAGCCGGAAGAAATCGTTTTTACTTCCGGCGGAACCGAAAGCGATAATTGGGCAATTCTTGGAACGCTGGAAGCTAACCGTGAAAAAAACCATATTGTTACAACCCGCGTCGAACACGAAGCCGTAAGAAAAGTTTGCGAAAAGCTCGAACTAAACGGATTCGAGATCACATGGCTGGAAGTGGATAAAAACGGACTTTTAGATCCCGAAACCGTTCGCGATTCGATGCGGCCGGAGACCGCAATTGTTTCGGTAATGCTGGCGAACAACGAAACGGGTGTGTTATTTCCCGTTGATGAAATTGCTCAGATTGTAAAAGAAAGTTCGAATGCGCTTTTCCACGTCGACGGCGTTAATGCGATCGGTAAAATTCCTGTCAGTTTAACAGATACCGAAATCGATCTTTTTTCCATTTCGGGACATAAATTTCACGCGCCAAAAGGGATAGGCGTTTTGTATATTCGAGATGGCATAAGCATCCCTGCAATGAGGATCGGAGGCGGGCAAGAAAACGGCAAACGCGCAGGTACAGAAGCTGTTCATCAAATAGTCGGAATCGGTGAAGCCGCAAAAATAGCCGCGGATCTAGTACCAATGGAGAAAGTAAGAGAACTGCGCGATAAACTCGAAAACGAAATTTTGGATAAAATTCCAGATTCTCGTGTAAACGGGGACAAAATTAAACGACTCCCAAACACGTCAAATATCTCTTTTGAAAATCTAAACGGTGAAACGATTTTGGCAAAATTAAATGACCTGGGTGTCTGCGTTTCAACGGGCTCAGCATGCAACGAGGAAACTCATGAAGCCTCCCCCGTCCTTAAAGCAATGGATGTTCCTTATTCTCAGGCAATGGGCTCGATTAGATTTTCATTGGGAAGAAATAACACCGAAAAGGAGATCAATTTCGTAGCGGAACATTTACAAACGATTGTTGCCGACCTCAATTATATTTCGAATTGACGGATCGCGAAAGAGATTTCCTGCCTAAAAGCCTTTCCTTTTCAAGTAGAGACTTCGAAAGTATTTCTATGCTTTCTGAAATCTCATATATTAATTAGGAAAAAAATCCTCTTTGACCGAATTATTCCCTTCTTAGAACTTAAGACCTATCGAGCTTTCGAATGCTTTAATTAGAATAAACATAAGATCACAATTAGCTAGCGAGCCATTTTTCAAGGGGCTCTTTTTTGATTTTGACGATGGAACACATCATGCATTTCGATAGATTTCGTTGCCGCTATCTGTTAGACTTCGAGCATTCAAACAGTTTACCAGCTTGGATTGTTGCAAAGAGATGCTAGAATTTCATCCCTGAAATTCAGGCGTTTTGTGTGTAAATTCGGATTCACCCCATAATTAACTTTAAGGAGAAAAAAAATGAGATTATTTTTCGCGCTGTTTCAGGACCCAACGGTGGATAATGTATCGCAAGTTAGAAGCTTAACCGGAATTAGTGCGTTAGACGAAACGCTGCAAACGGTAATAAATTATGCCCCAAAGATTTTAGGTGCACTTTTGCTGCTAATCGTAGCGTGGATCGTCGCAAGCGTCATTCGCTCGCTCGCCAGACGCGGTTTGAAGGCATTGAACTTCGATGAACGTCTAAATTCCGGAATGGCGGAATCCGGGACACAAGTCGTCAAAACACTTTCAGATGTAGTTTATTGGATCGTTTTTCTCTGTTTTGTACCCGCAATACTTGGAGTTTTAGGTTTAACCGGAATTCTCGAGCCGATCCAGGCAATGCTGACCAATGTTCTGGGATATCTCCCGAATGTTTTGGGTGCGGCTTTGATCTTCATTTTAGGAATGCTGGTCGCAAATATTGTGCGCCAACTCGTTACCACATTTCTTACCAACGTTGGAATAAACACGTTTGCGGAGAATCACAGCGTAAAAGCCGATTTCACGAGCGGCGGAATCGCGGGATTGATCGGGACGATAGTGTATGCGCTGATCTTACTGGCAGTTTTGAGCGCGGCCTTGAGTACATTAAGAGTCGACGCTATTTCGCGGCCGATTGAAGGCGTGGTAAATCCGATCCTCGGCTCAATTCCGAACATTTTCGGCGCGGCTATATTGCTGGTTCTCGCGTATTTAATAGCAAGGGTCATTAGGGGAATCGTTCGCGACGTACTTGCTGGAATGGGATTTAATAAAATTCCAAGCGCCATAGGACTTTCAAATTTACCTGCCGAAGGTGATCGGTCGGCTTCGGCATTTGTTGGCCACTTAGCATTTCTCGCGATAATGTTTTATGCGGTTATCGAATCAGCAAACATTTTAAGATTTGAATTGCTGGCAGAGGCGGTTCAGACAATTGCAGTCCTCGGCGGGAGAATTGTAGCGGGGGTTGTCATACTCGCGATAGGAATGTACGTAGCCAATATTGTAGTCACGCTGATTAAGGACAGCGGAATCACAAACGCAAACCTGCTGGCAACTGTCGCACGGGTTTCAATATTGTTTTTCGTTGGGGCAATGGCGTTAAGCAGAATGGGCGTCGCCGATGATATTGTCAGTCGGGCGTTCACTTTGTTACTTGGTGCCGTGGCTGTTGCGGCCGCAATTGCGTTCGGTTTTGGAGGTAGAGAATTTGCGTCAAATGCGTTGGAAAAGTTTAACGACACATTGAGCAAGCCGCCTCAACAAAACCCTCCAGCGGCTCCAAGGGTCTCGCCGCTATCGGACGATTCAAACCCACTTGATTTATAAGCCCAAGGACCGAGGCGAGTCTAATTGATTCGCCTCGTTTAGCCTATTGTCACGAGATTTTGTTGACTAAGATTTCCTTCTGAATGGTCAAAAACTGCGTCAAGTTCTTTCTCAACGCTTCCGTAGCCGGTTGGAATTTGTTTTATAAGCGGTGCAAAATTTTCAAAATCGTAAAGATTTGTGTCGAGGAGATGCGAGCCCGTCACATTTGAAAGCGCCGTGATCATCGAACTTCGAATATGCGGAATTTCTTTGGTGAGCTCGGTGATGAGATTTTTCATTCGGGCGCGCTTTAGGTTTGGTTGGGTTCCGCAAAGGTTACATGGGATGATCGGGAATTCTTTTTCGGTTGCATAAGACTCGATATCGCTTTCCTGGCAATATGAGAGCGGTCGAATAACCGTATTATTGCCGGCATCCGAACGCAAAATCGGCGGCATTGCCTTAAGCTGACCAACATAGAAGAGATTGAGCAAGAAGGTGTTAATAATGTCATCGGCATGATGTCCGAGAGCAATTTTTGTGCACTTTTCTTCTACCGCGGTCGAATACAAGATTCCTCTGCGGAGTCGCGAACAAAGCGAACAAAATGTCTTTCCTGCGGGAACTTTCTCTTTGACTACTGAATAAGTATCTTCTTCAACGATTCTGTACTTAACTCCTACCCTCTCCAGATAATTCGGCAAAACCTCTTCGGGGAATCCGGGCTGCCGTTGATCAAGATTAACCGCAATAAGTTCAAAAGAAACCGGTGATCGTTTCTGCACATCAAGCAAAAGATCAAGCATCGTATAGCTATCCTTGCCGCCCGACAAACAGACCATCACCCGATCACCTTCTTCGATCATCGAAAAATCAGCGATGGCTTTCCCCATCTTTTTTAACAATCTCGTCTTCGTTTTACTTTCTACAAACACTTCTTTAACTTCCTTCCAACCAAATATCGAACCGATAACATCTCACATAAACCATTATTTTTGCAAGCGTTTCATAGCGTACATCTTGACATTGGACAATCGAATCCAAATAATTCCATTAAGATCCAAATCGTCGCATATTCTCCGTTTTTCGAGAAACGCAAGAAATATTAGGAACCAACTATGAAGATCAGGAAATTATTTGTCGCCCTTTTAGTAGCATCATCATGTATCACAGCGATCCTCGCTCAGGATAAAAATAAGAAAGATGAACGCGTACTGGGAGAAGTCACCGTGACTGCTCAAAAGACAAATATCGACCCAGTTTACGTTGAGTTAAAAAAATTATCCGAAGACACGAATGCTTTCACTGGAGAATACGCAAAAGTAACTAATTTGGTGGTTAAAAAAGACGAGGGTGTTTTTACGCTGCGCAGCGGCGAAATATATTTTTTGCGAGAAGCGAATGGCCGGCGAACGGGTGCGGTATTTTTTGGGGAGGGCGAATTTAATATTGTTCCGCCCGTTGAGTCCGAAAAGAGGATGCTGAAATTCTTTACCGACAGTACTGAGTTGACGGAGAATTTAACCCAAATGGTTATGTTCTTCACGGACAAGACTTTTGACGAGGTTAAGAAATCGCCTAACGTTCAAATGTCGACGAATGGACCGCAAGCCGAAAAAGCACGGAGCGCATTCCGGGGAAAAGAGGCATTGATACGCAATGGATTTCGATACAATATGGCTGCCAGAGTATTGTTAGATGCTTACGCGCCTCCACGTCCGGGATTCTTCTGGGGATTCATAAACGGGAAAAAATATGAAAAGTTGTTGTTTAAGGTTGATCCCTTGGGCATTACTGAAGTTTCTCCCGAACAGGTTCTCCTGGAAAATTACAGTGCAAGCGATCGTGCGATTTGGGTCGCGTTTCATCTGGAAAATGAATATAAAAAAGGCACTGCTCTGAGCTCTGCAGATAGACGTGTATTTGATCTAATAAGCCACGACATAAATATCGCACTACGTGGGACAAGAGTTCTCGCTACCGACGATGTAACGATGAAAACTCTCGTTGACGGCCAGAGAGTTTTGCCGATCGATCTATATCCCACCTTGAGGGTAAAACGAATCACAAATGACAACGGCGAACCAATCGGCATTATTCAAGAAGACGAAGATAAAGATGGAAGCCTATCGATCATTCTTCCTTCAGCACCGGAACGCGGCAAACCATTCAATCTAATTTTCGAATACGAGGGCAATCATGTTTTGGAGAGTCGGGGATCTGGAAACTTTATCTTAAATCCGTCTGCGAGAGCGACTTGGTATCCAAATAATGGATCGGTAAGGTACGGGATAGACCAGGCAACTTTTAGCATAACTTTTCGTTATCCCAAGCATCTTTTGATGATCGGAATTGGAGAAGAGGTGGAGCCGGAAAAAATTGAAGGTGATGAAAAAATTGCCAAATGGTCAACCAAGGATGTCGAAATGAAGGTTGCCGGGTTCAACTACGGAGACTTCAAGAAGTACGAGTTTGACGATAAAACAACCGGATATAGATTAGAAGTATTAGTTAATCGTGATGTGCCGAATGAGATCAAGGGAATCCAGAACGACATTGATCGATACGAATCGCGACGCGCAGAGAGTCCGGATCGAGCCTATCGCGATCCCGTAGCAAGGACGACCGGAACTAATCTCCGATCGATTTCTACTTCCAGCATGGCGGACTATGTCTTAGGCGAAGCCCAAAACTCAACTCGAATATACGACGCCTATTTTGGACGCCTTCCTTTTAATAGAATTGCTCTTACGCAGCAGCCAAATACTTTTTTTGGACAGGCTTGGGCTTCCCTGATCTATATGCCATATCTTGCGTTTGTCGGTGAGAGTCAAAGAAAACAATTGCTTGGTTCATTTGTTGGGTCAAATAGTTTCTGGAGGCAGGTAACTGCGCACGAAGTAGCTCATCAATGGTGGGGACATTCCGTCGGCTGGTCAAGCTATCATGATCAATGGATGAGTGAGGGGTTTGCCGAGTTATCAACTTCTTTATATATCCAGTTTGTAAAAAAAGACCTTGATCAATTTAACGAATTCTGGGAACAACAGCGCAGTCAGATCGTCGAGCCCTCACGAAGTACTAACGGCATTAGACCATATAAGGTAGGTCCCGTAACTCAAGGATATCGACTAAATACTGTTAAAACAGGCAATGTCGCGCAGAATTTAATTTACCCCAAAGGAGCTTACATCCTGCATATGCTGCGGATGATGATGATAGATCCAAAAGAGCGCGACGCAAAATTTCAGTTGATGATGCGGGATTTTATTAAGACTCACTACAATCAAGCGATCACGACCGAGGATTTCAAAGCAACGGTAGAAAAACACATTACGCCGAAAATGGATATTGACAAAAATGGCAAAATGGACTGGTTTTTTGATCAATGGGTTTACGGTACCGAAGTTCCCGCGTATAAATTGGAATATGGCCTAAATGAACTAGACGGCAAGACCGTTTTGAGCGGAAAAATAACTCAGTCAGGAGTTTCCGACAATTTTGCAATGGCAGTGCCTCTATATCTTGATTTTGGAGCGGGTTGGGTTTCCATCGGAAGTGTAACGATCGTGGGGAATAAATCATTTGATTTGGGAAACATTGCATTACCAAAGAAACCAAAGAGGGTAGCAATTTGTGCCTTAAGTGACGTGCTGGCAACCAGTATCGAAAATAAACAAAAATAGCGTTTAAATTAACTCCTTTCAGAATACCGAGCCCGATCAATTTCTTGGGTCGCGCGTTGCTTTTGCGATCCATCTCCTAAAATGCCGGAATTTCCTAGCATTCGGTGATAGATTTCAGATCCCCGACAGCATAGAAAATTGGATTTCGTCCAAAATAATGTATTAAATTCGATTTATGAAACGGCTGAATCACGGAAATTTAGGGCTTTCTCGAGTGGAATGATTGTTGCCTGAGTCCAAATGTTATCTGTCTTTGCATCGTCTTTACCACAATAGCTTCGTTGCCGTGCGATTAAACAAAGACAAACTAAATGGAGGATTAAATGAAAGAAGTATCAAATTATAAGAGATTTTCATCTGAAGTAGCCCATAATTCCGATCGTGGAATCGGCGCTTACCAACGACGATTAATTTCGGTACTGGCAACTATGATGTTGTCAGCAGTGATGATTGCTGCACAATCATTTTCGGGCGTTACGGGCATTGTCGCGGACTCAAGTGGTGCGATAATCCCAGGAGCAACGGTTACACTTTTGGACACAAAAACTAAAAGTGAACAAACGACAACGGCTAACGACCAAGGGATTTATTCGTTTACAAACATCAAGCCCGGGACGGGTTATAGGATCACGGTTACTTCGGATAATTTCCAAACATACGTTATCAATAACGCAACTCTCGGTATCGGTAAAATGGAAACCTACAACGTTCGCCTTACCGCGGGACAAGTTTCCGAAACCGTCGAAGTAACCTCAACATTAGGCGGCGCGACTCTCAACACTTCCGATGCAAGTATCGGTAACGTAATCGGTGCGCAGCAGTTGAGAGAACTTCCGATCCAGATCCGAAACTCTCCGGCAGCACTAATCGGCCTACAACCTGGTGTAATCGGAAACAATGTGGGAACGGGCGCCTCGAACAGAGTTGGTTCGGTAACCGGATCAAGGGCTGATCAAGGTAACATTACAATTGACGGTATCGATGCCAATGATCAGGCAACTCAACAAGCTTTCTTTACGGTTGGTAATGCACCGATCGATTCGGTCCAGGAATTTAGAGCCGTATCGACAAATCCGAGTGCGTCGGAAGGTCGAAGCAGCGGTGGTCAAATACAGTTGGCGACAAAAAGCGGAACCAATGATTTCCACGGCGGAGTTCGTGAATACTATCGTACAGAGCAGACGGCGGCAAATGACTTCTTCAACAACAGAAGCGGCGTTGAACGGCCTGCGCTAAGACGTCATCAATTTGGCGGCAGCATCGGAGGACCTCTCCCTTTCTTTAATTTCGGGGAAGGCGGTCCAATGTTTAACAGCGGGGCAGACAAACTATTTTTCTTTTTCGACTACGAAGGAAGACGTGATGATTCCGAAACGCCTGTCACAAGATCGGTTCCTCTTCAACATTTTCGTGAAGGAAGGATTGGTTATATTAATAACAATGCAGGATGTACAGCGTCGTCAAGGCTCGACACTACCCCAAGCTGTATTTCGTTTCTTTCGCAAGCTCAGATCGCCGCTTTGGACCCGCAGGGCGTAGGGGTAAACCAAAATCTTCTCGCATTCATTAACAGCCGATATCCCGTTGCAAACGATCTATCTATTGGCAACGGTATCAACACGGGCGGGTTACGCTTTAATGCGCCAATAACGAGAACCGACAATACATATACGACTCGCGTCGACGGCAATATCTCCGACTATCAGAAATTATTTGGAAGGTTGACGCTGACACGCCGTAATTCAACAAATGGAACCGCGCTATTCCCGGGTGACCCGCCGAGTCAAGCTTTTGTGGATAAGAGTTATGCCTGGGTTGCCGGGCACAGTTGGGTAATTTCTCCGACTCTTTTTAATCAAATAACAGTAGGCGTATCGAATTCCGTACTGGATTTTCCAGTTCCGGATGCAGTGACATTCCCGAATAGCTTTACCTTGGGTGCAGGGTTGACAAATCCATATCCAAGCTTGAGCACACAGGATCGTACCGTTTCGACTCCGACAATTCGTGATGATATGACGTTGACGATAGGGTCGCATACCTTCCAATTTGGTGGTCAGTTCAAACCGATCCGTCAGAAATCGTCATTAACAAATGACTTCAATTTCGTAAGCCTCGGGACCGGCGGTGGATTTACATCGTTGAATTCGAGTTTGCGCCCGGCGAATATACTGGCAACAAGCACAACCTCGACCGGGAATTTTGATTCCATCTTTACATCGCTTTTGGGAAGATTCTCGCGGGTGGCTACTAACTTTAATTATGGCACCGATGGCGTCGCGTTTGCTCCGGGAACCGGAAAGAAACGGGATTACGTTTACAATGAATACGAATTGTACATTCAAGATAACTGGAAGATCCGAAGAGATCTGACGATCAATCTTGGCGTACGATGGCATTATTACCCTGCACCATACGAAAAGAATGGTTTTCAGGCAGGAAACGATGTGGATTTCCTAGAATTGTGGGATAAAAGGGTAGCTAATGGTAAAGCTGGAATTAGCGGCAATGCGGCAGAACCATTCTTGTCCTATAGCCTAATCGGAGATGGAAATAACGCGCGACCGCTTTATAAGCCTGACAGAAATAATTTTGGGCCAAGGCTTGGCTTTGCCTATAATCCGTCTTTCAAAGGCGGTATCTTAGGAGCACTTTTTGGAGACAGAAAGACATCCGTGCGCGGTGGAGCTTCGTTGGTTTATGATCGTGTCGGGGGTGCTGTTACTTTTATTCAAGACCAAGTCTCGTATATCTTTGACAATTCCGCGACTTCGCAGTTTGGAACTTTCGATCCGAGAGCTTCTTTGCTAACTGACCCGAGATTTTTGACTGTTGGATCGATTCCGATTAAAAATGTAGCTCCGACAATCACTAATCCATTTACTCCTTATGTAAATAGTGCGGGACGTGGGACGGGGCTCTCTACCGGAGAATTTAATTTCGCAGTAGATCAAAACTTTGAAATACCTTATTCGTATCAATGGAGTCTCGGTGTTCAACGCGACCTGCCGGGTAATATGCTTCTTGACGTATCTTACGTCGGACGGCAGGGACGCAAATTGTTTGCCCAATCAGATGCAGCGCAAGTTGTAGATTTCATCGATCCGGCGTCAGGGCAATCGATGTTGGCGGCTTTCAATGCGCTTCAAACGCAGATAGAAAATGGAACGGCGACCGTGATACAGCCATGGATCGAAAATCAAGTTACATCTGGAATTAAGAATCTTCGAGGCCAACAATTCTCGTGTGCTTCTTTTGGACAGCCGAGTTGTACGGCCCTCGTTAGAACATTCTTTGGAACGCTGGCGCAGGTAGGTGGAACAGCAGATCTGGTGCAGGGGTTGTATCGAAATGCGTTACTCAACCCAAATGTTGGTCTGAGTTCGCAGTTTGCGGTTAATGCATATATTTCTAATCAAGCGTCATCCGACTACCACGGTATGCTCGTAAGCTTGCGAAAACGATTTTCGCAGGGCTTCCAGTTTGACGCGAATTATACTTTGTCGCACGCGATAGACAATGAATCGAATATCACAAATACGGTTACGGGCGGATTGATCTGCGACGTTAGAAATCTTGATGCATGTCGCGGTAACGCGGATTTCGATATACGCCATCTGTTTAATGCAAATGGCATCTGGAATCTTCCCTTTGGACGCGGACGCGCTATTGGCACAAATCTGAATAAGTGGGCCGATGCCGTGATTGGCGGGTGGAGTATTTCCGGAATCGCAACGATGCGTTCTGGATTGCCGGTTAATTCATCGTCCGGAGCCTTTTCGGTCGGATTTTTTGGAAACAGTCCGTCAGTTGTAACCGGTCCGATCAATTATGCTTCGAATATCCGTGATGAAGGCAACGGAATTCAGTATTTTGCTGATCCAACGGCCGTCAATGATGCACTTCGTTTCCCACGACACGGTGAAAGCGGAAATAGAAATATTTTCCGTAGCCCGGGTTTCTGGAATTTAGACTTGGCCGTTTCGAAGAAATGGAAAATGCCATGGTCGGAACAGCATCTGCTTACATTCCGTGTGGAAGCATATAACGCGACAAATAGTGTTTCATTCAGCACTCCGAATGTCGGTCTTAATTCATCTTCATTCGGTCGAATTACGAGCACCCTTAGTTCACCGCGTGATATTCAGTTTGGACTTCGTTACGATTTTTAGACAAACCATCAATAATGGCTCGGTTTGAGTCAAGAGTCTCTTGAGCATTCAAGAGGCTCTTTTTTTGCCTTTATCTCTGCTCAGCTCATGAAATTCTCGTTGGAGCTATTAAAAACCGAATATTTACTAGACATCCCGAGCCTCAATCTTTTATGATTGACGTGCTTTCGAAAAATCCACTAAATAAAGAGCTCGACGCTGTTGGCAATAATCGCAAATTATAAGAGGTAATATTTATGATCAGAATGGGAAAAAGTTCAAAATTAGGTGAGCCGAATACGACTCCGGAAACGGGTGAACATCTTGTCAATCCTGCAGTTTCTGTCAAAAGTGATTCGCCATCGGGAAATGCGTTTTCTGAGAGTGAGCTTATGGCACGCGATATTAAAGAGGGCCGGTTAAGCGGATTCGTCGGCGGCGGAACTGTTTTAACCGGGGAAACGACGTTCGAATCTATGCTGCGTATTGACGGACATCTCAAGGGACAAGTGAGCTCTGAAGACGGAACGTTGATTATTGGCTCCACGGGACAGGTTGATGCAGATGTCATGGTGTCATCAGCAATTATCAATGGCGCGGTAAATGGAGACGTTGTCGCGGCTGAAAAAATTACTCTGGGAAGAACGGCACGGGTCGTTGGAAATATCCATACACCCCGTCTGATCATTGAGGATGGGGCGGTACTTGAAGGAAGCTGCAGTATGATTCGCTCGCAGGAAGCACTTGAAAGCCGTGTTGCGGAAAGCCAAGCGGGATTCTCAACCAGCGAACTCGTTCCAACCGTCGAAGAAGAAGATGAGGTGGAAGAACCATCCATTATTGCGTATTCCCCTGACGACGATGATGCGTTTGAAGATGACGCAGAAGACGACGCAGAAGACGACGATGAGTCGCTTGATGACGAAAATTCAGAAGCAGCAACAAGCTAAATTCGATTTTCTTAAATCTCTATCTTTATTTTTGGGCTGTTACTTCTACTACAGAAGCAGCGGCTTATTTTGTGTTTCCTTTGATTCGTTTTTCCTTCGCATGCCCCTGCAATTCTCCGCGAAAAAATATGCAGAAACCCGCACACCAGTAAGGGTGGCAATGCTAGCTAAGTATTCTCTATTTTATTAAAGAATCGTTCCAATTTCTGCAAATCCAATTTCCCATCTGTCCGAACCCACGAACACAAATCAAGTCCAAATGGCTGAACGGTTTCAATCGCCTCGCGGACGTTGTCCGCCGTCAAACCGCCTGCCAGAAAAACAGGCTTTCCACATTGCTCGACAATTTTTCGGCTCAAAGCCCAGTTATGTGTTCTGCCCGTTCCGCCTAGTTCTTTGACGGCTAAATTAGGATTTCCCGAATCTAGCAAAACCGCATCGACAAACTCAGCCAATTCCAAGGCTTTATCAATCGAACCTTCATCCAAAACGTGACTAACCTGCACAAGTTTTGTGTTCGGCAAAGCTTCGCGGATTTCGTGATAAGCGCCCTCTTTTATTTCATCAACGATCTGAATTGTATTCGTGTGAACCCGCCTGTGATGTTCGATAATTTTTTGCGAATTCGTCTCACTCGTCAACAAAAATGTAGCAATCGGAGGCGGCACGTTTGAGGCAATTTCAAAAATCTCTTCATCGGAGATCACACCCGGACCAGAAGGCATCTCGCCAACAAGTCCAAGCGCCGAAGCACCAAATTCAATTGCATCAAATGCTTCTTGCTTACTCGAAATACAGCAGATTTTTACTCTTGGCTTTATCATAGAAGTTTATTCAAACACAAGGATGGACAGTATAATCAGGATGGTTTATGCCAAAAATAATATCCTGAAAAGCCTGTCCATCCTGTTTTGAATTTCGCTTAATTTACTTTTTCAATATCTCATCCATTACTTCACTAAATTCCCAAAAGCCTTCTTTCCCGACAATCCATTCCGCCGCCAAGATCGCTCCCGAAGCAAAACCTTCTCGCGAACGTGCGAAATGCTCGAGCAGAATTTGATCGGCGTTACCGTCAAAACCTACGCGATGTGTGCCCGGAATATTTCCCGCTCTCGTTGCGGAAACGCCAAAATCTTCTTCGATATATTCGGCTACGATCGATTGTAATTTCAAAGCCGTCCCCGAAGGTGCGTCCAATTTGCGTGAATGATGCTGTTCTTCAATAAACACTTCATAATCATCGAAGTTAGCAAAAAGGTCCGAAGCATAATCAACTACGCGATAAAACAAATTCACACCTATCGAAAAGTTTGCTCCGAAAACAAATGAACCGTTATTTTCGCCGACAAATTTTTTTATATTCTCAAGTTCCGAGTTCCAGCCCGTCGCCCCTTCCACCAAAGAAATATCTGCCAAACAACACGCCTCGACATTTTTCTTCACAGCTTTCGCAACGCTAAAATCAATCGCTACATCAGCAGACTTTAATTTTTCCGCTAATTCCTGGGCAGATAAATTCGCTTCTGCTTCATCAATGATCGCGACTATTTCGTGGTTTTTATTTGCGGCAAGAGTTTCAATGAGTTTTCCCATCGCACCATAGCCTATTAATGCTAATTTCATAAGAGTTTTTACCGCAAAGGGCGCGAAGAACGCAAAGGATTTTACATTATTCTGAACTTCAAACTATTAACACAATCCCGATTCATATATTTGCGCCTATTGATTTTCCTTAGCGTCCGTTGCGACCTTTGCGGTTAATGTCTTCACTAAATTTTCATAAAGATTCACAGCTACTTCCAAATCCTTCTTTAAAACAAACTCATGCTTCGTATGTGCATCAAGAATTGAGCCCGGACCTAAAAGCAGCGGCGTTCCCCATTTGGTTAAATACGGAATATCGGTGGTAAAACGCACGACCTTTTGCTTAAATCCTTCTACCTCGAGCATCTTCACCGGTAAACTGCACGACATTGTTTCGAACGTTGCGCGCCCTGCGATCGCTTTTTCCAATGCTTCGACGACCGGCTCAAGATCGGAAACCATACGGATATGCAAACCCGCTTCGGCAAATGGCGGAACCACATTTGTTTTTAATCCGCCGTTTATCGTGCCGATGTTCAGGGTGGTTTTGCCAAAAAATTCATCCCTTGGCAGATCGGCATTTAAGATGTCCTGAAGCACATCCAGCATCTTCTCGATAGCCGATTCGCCCATTTCCGGATACGCCGAGTGTGCAGCCTTTCCGCTTGTTTTCAAGGTCATCCGAAGCGAGCCTTTTGAGCCGATCGCAAGATCAAGGTCGGTCGGCTCGCCGTTTATCATAAACTTGCATTTTTCGGCGATTTTGTGTTCATTTGCCGCTCTCGCACCAGCTCCCGATTCTTCTTCGTCAACCGTGTAAAGTAAGCCGATCTTATCAATTCCCTGTGCGCGCAAATTCTCCGCCGCGATAATCTGCGAGGAAATAATTCCTTTCGCGTCGCACGAACCGCGTCCATAAATCTTCTCTTCATCTTCCGTCGGCGGAATAAATGGCGGCACTGTATCCATATGTGTCGAAAGAAAAACCTGCGGATCGTCTGAAGCCCAGGCGATAACATTTCTGCGCCCGTCAGCAACTTCTTGCAGCTCTACTTGATAGCCGAGCGATGACAGGTATTCTCCGAGAAATGTGCCGACTTTTTGCTCGTCGCCAGAAACAGACGGAATTTTCATTAATTCGGTCGTTAATTCAAAAAGGTGCATAGATTTTATTTGAAATAGTACTACAAACCAAAACTTTGCAGTATTTTAAGGATTGTTAAGTAAACTCTTATACGCTGTTTTTGATTAACATCGTTCCCGTGCCTTCGTCGGTAAAAACTTCGGTAAGGAGCGCATTTCGGCGATTGCCGTTGATTATGTGGACTGCGTTTACGCCGAATCCCAAAATTTTTGTAAGACTTTGTAATTTTGGGATCATCCCGCCGGTCGCCTTTCCGCTTTCGATCAAATCCTTCGCATCGCCTGCCGTGATCTGCGAGAGTTTTGTTGTTTCATCGTTTGGGTCAAGATAAATTCCGTTTACATCCGATAGTAAGATCAATTTTTCCGCCGCGAGTTGAACCGCGATCTCCGCCGCAACCGTATCTGCATTTATATTAAAAATTGCCCCGTTTGAATCAGCACCAAGCGAGGAAACGATCGGCAAATAATGTTCGCTCAGAAGCAATTTCAAAAGGTCTGTATTTATATCCAAAATATCGCCGACATTTCCGAAATCGATCGTCTGAATATTTCCCGTTTCTCGATCCAAAATCTCTTTCGGGGGACGTTTTTCGGCGTTGATAATGTTGCCGTCGATTCCTGAAAGCCCAACCGAATCAATCCCGCGATTTCGAAATGCGGCAAGAACTTCCGTGTTTATTTTTCCGGCAAAGATCATCTTTGCGAGTTCGAGCGTTTCATCATCTGTAACCCGCCTTCCTTCAATGATCTTTTGAGTCAATCCGAGTTTTTGGGCTAGTTCTGAAAGCTGCTTGCCGCCGCCGTGGATGACACAGATCTTTATCCCTACTTGATGAAGAAGTGCAATTTCTTCGACGAGCGACGCCAAAGTTTCTTTATCTTCCGTAACCTTTCCGGAAAATTTTATAACGAAAGTTTTGCCTTTGAATTTTTGAATGTAAGGCAGCGCTTCGCGCAAAAGTTCTAATTTGTTACTCATAAGTTTAACTTTCATTTAAGGATATTTGCCCACGAAATACACGAAAAAAGAATAAGAAAATTATTTTGCTTTTTGTTTTCTTTTCGTAGTTTTCGTTTATATCCTGGGCAAATTCTCCTTCCTATTTTACAAGTTCCGCCATTATCGCCTTCTGAATATGGAGTCGATTTTCCGCTTCATCAATAACAACTGAATTTGAGGAATCAATCACCTCATCCGTAACAACCACATTTCTTCTTACGGGAAGGCAATGCATAAAGATCGCATCATTTGTCCGCTGCATTTTTGCTTCATCTACGATCCAATCTGCTCTTAAATTTTTGCGAAACTCGATGTCTTTTTCAGTTTCACCATAGAAATTTTTGCTTCCCCAGGATTTCGCATAAACGACTTCCGCATCTTCAAATGCCGAATTTACATCATTTACAATCTCGACATTCCCTTCAAAAGAATCGATCTCGCCTAATAAT
>JBGTGX010000108.1:0-7056 GCA_041746475.1 Pyrinomonadaceae bacterium
CGAACCGAAGTAGGATTCATCCACTTCGACCTCGGCTGACTTGAAAGGCGATGCGAGTTCGCATTCAAAGGCGATCCGCTCTCTGATTTTCAAAAAGATGGAGTTGACCGAACGACGAGAAATCGCAGTTAATAAGGCGGTTCTTGAAGCTGTTAAATCCATCGCAAAATACCTAAGAAGAAGCCGAAATTTCTTCTCCGAAATATGTGAACGGTGATAATACTTGTTAACTATCGCCATATCAGAAGTTTAGCACCACTTTTTACTAGCTAAACTTCCCTAGACCCAACTATTTTTTTACGGTCATCATCAAAAACCATCGCAGAACCGCTTCGCGGCGTTGGTCCCGTTGTGCTGACTTGAAGCCATTTTTGTCCGTCAAATTCCCATGTGTCGCCGAGGCGATCATTTTTACCGTCTTTTCTAAAATAACCGCCGAAAAGCACCATTCGGTTGCGTTTGCTGTCATAAACCATTGCGGGTTCCGAACGTGCCGTTGGACCTTCCACATCAATTTTGCTCCATTCTTTCCCGTTCCATTCCCAAGTGTCTCCGAGCAAAGTGTTTGTTTCGTCGCCCTTCCCGAACAAAACACGATTACCCCCGAACAGAACAATTTCTTTTCGATAAATGTCGTATGCCATTGCGGGAAATGTTCGTGCCAGAGTTGGTGTACTATTTAAGCAAATCCATTTCTTTCCGTTCCATTCCCACAAATCACCTAGAACTTGCGAAGCGTCCGCCCCACCAAATAAAACTGTTTTTTTTCGGTTGCTGTCATAAGTTAGCCGATGTCCGTTACGAACTGATAAAGTTGCAGATGTGCATTTAGTGGATTGAGCAACATCGTTTGTTGCGTATAATTTCTCCGCCAACCTGACAGTTTCCCAAGGAAAATTGCCGTAATTCGACAAAACAATGACGCTGAAATGCCTTTCGGGAATTCTTTTCATAAATGACTGAAAGCCTTTGAAATTTCCGCTCGAAGCAACATACCAAACATTTGCCAAATCTCCTTTGGGGGCATACTCTGCCAACCAACCGAAACCATATGGTGTTGGTTTCCCGTTGTTGCGTGTTGGTGGAACAGAAGCCAATTTTATAGTTTCTTCTTTTATTAAAGGCTTTGTGTAAAAACTTCTGTCCCATTTTTCCAAATCCTCCAGAGTCGAATAAATACCGCCAGCTCCGACCGTAAAAGCGTCGTAATCGGATATTTTCCATTTGTTGTCAATCAACGAATATCCTTTTGCTTTAGCGGGGATTTTTACTTCTTTACGGTCAAGCACAAAAGTATTTTTCATCTTCAGCGGCTGAAACATATTTTTGTCTAAAAACTTTGAAAAACTCATCCCCGAAACTTTTTCGACGATCATTGCCAGCAGAACGTAACCGGAGTTGCTGTAACTGAATTTATCAAGCGGCTGAAATTCTACGCGGTTTTCCTTTTTGAGAAGTTTGACGACATCATCATTTGTCCATCCCGTAACCTTGTCTTCCATCACATCAAGATGATCAATCAAACCTGAAGTGTGCGTCAGGATATGGCGAATCGTGATCTCCGGAGCGAACGACTCGAATTCGGGAAAGTATTTTATGAGTTTGTCGTCATACTTTAATTTCCCTTGTTCAGCCAACATCATAATTGCAACGGCGGTGAACTGTTTGCTCAACGAGGCGATGTAAAAAGGTGTTTTGGGAGTGATCGGAGTTTTAGCCGATAAATCTGCAACTCCGCGACTTCGCTTGTATTTAATTTCACCATTTTTTACCACGATGACGGCAACGCCCGGATCATTAGGTTTGACCGTTTTTTCTATTAATTCATCAAGTTGCTTTGTGTTTGCAGATTGAGCGTAAAGATTTGATGAAAATACAATTAAACCAATTACCAATAATTGGGTAAATTTATTCTTGAATTTATGCATATACCGAACCAAGGCAGCACAAACTCGCAGGCAATCTATTAATTTCATAAATAAAATCGATAATCTCCTTTCTTAAAGTTCTTGTATTGTCTAGCTTTAATGGTAAAATTTTTTGGTATAATCACAAGAACCAATTTTTTCTAATTTAATAAACCAATTTTATGAAATTTCAGCTTGAAAATTTTGATATACAGCTTTTCTTAACAACGCCTTTAGTTCACAGAAGCGAAACTCCGCTTTTTCAGCAAATTTATAAAAATATCCGTCAGGCAATTCTATCGCGTCGCTTGAAAGTCGGCTCACACATGCCGCCGACTCGGTATTTGGCAAAAGAACTGAAAGTCTCCCGAAGCACGCTTATCAATGCTTTTGAACTTCTGATTTCAGAAGGTTATCTGGTTGGAAAACAAGGTGCGGGAACTTTTGTGGCGAACGAAATACCGGATGATCTGTTGTTATTGAGGAGAAGCAGCCTTGATATTTCTTCATACGATAAACACGCTCGAAATATCTCGCAACGCGGAAGGAATTTGACGGAAGTCAAGTTAGTATTTTCCGAGTGGTCGGTTAGACCAAAAGCACTCGGACTCGGTCTGACGGAAACCGAACAGTTTCCGATTCACATCTGGAAAAGAATTATTGCAAAACTTCTGCGAAAAAGTTCTTGGAAATTTACCGAATATATGAATCACTTCGACATACAGGGTTATTCGCCTCTTAGAGAAGCGATTTCAAAATACCTCGGAGCATCACGCGGCGTAATCTGTTCGCCGGAGCAAATAATAATCGTTACGGGTTCTCAGCAAGGACTAAACTTAGCAGCACAAGTTTTATTGGATAAGGGAGATAAAGCGTGGCTCGAAGACCCGTGTTATCCGGGCTATCTGGGAGTAATGACCGCTGCAGAAGCAAAGATCGTTCCCGTTCCGCTCGATGAAGAAGGGATAGATGTGAAAGAAGGAAAGAGATTGGCAAATGATGCTCGCGTAGCTTTAGTTACGCCATCACACCAATTTCCTATGGGAACTGTAATGAGTCTTTCGCGGCGGCTCGAACTCCTAAGATGGTCAAAACAAAATTCGGCATGGATCATTGAGGACGACTATGACAGCGAATTTCGCTACGACGGTAAACCAATATCGGCTCTTCAGGGTCTCGACACCGATAACCGCGTAATTTATACCGGCACATTCAGCAAAGTTTTGTTTTCTTCGCTGCGGATAGGTTATATGGTCGTCCCGCCCGATCTTATTCATCCATTTGCCCAAGCACTTTTGTTTAATTCTTTTCACGCTCCTGTTCTTGAACAACTGGTTCTGACGGATTTTATCAACGAAGGACATTTCGGACGGCACATCAGAAAAATGCGAAAGCTTTATGCCAAAAGACAACAAATTCTAATTGATGAAATCAACCAGCATTTAAGTGAATATCTTGAAATTTTTCCCGAAAAAGCGGGTATGCACCTGATCGCCACACTTAAAAACAATTTACGCGATATTGAGATCGCAAAAAAGGCATTAGAAAATAATGTCACGGTCGCACCGCTCTCTTTTTATTGTTTAAAAGAAAAACTGCCGGACGGTTTGATTTTAGGATATTCGGGAATTAATCAAGCACAAATAAAACGCGGCGTAAAAAAACTTCATGCCGTTTTTACTCAATAATTAGATTCATATCATGCGATTTTACGATTCCTAATGTTACTTCCATAAAAACCGGATACAGACGATCGCGAACATTCCTAGCAACCAATTACCTTCATTAAAAAGTTGTGTTATTTCCCTATTCTACCAAAGGATATTCTTGCATCCCTCACGGAACGAGCTTAGAAAAATTAAACAAATTGAATGCTTAGCGGCGCAAAGTTTGTTCTTTTACCAGACTATTGTATTCTTGTTTGGAATCCAGACTTTCCATCATTACGTCCTGAAAACTATATGAACTACGGCTTTGTCATTGATAACCGCAAATGTATTGGTTGCCATGCTTGCACGGTGGCTTGTAAATCGGAACACGATGTTCCAATCGGCGTAAATCGGACATGGGTAAAATACGTCGAAAAAGGCGAGTTTCCCGACACACGCCGGCTCTTTAATGTAATGCGCTGTAACCACTGCGCTGATGCTCCGTGCGTAGAAATTTGTCCGACCGAAGCACTCTACACACGCAATGACGGCATCGTGGATTTTGATGACCGCCGATGTATTTCTTGCAAAGCATGTACACAGGCCTGTCCGTATGACTCGATATACATAAATCCGGATACATTCGTTGCTCAAAAATGTAATTACTGCTCGCATAGAACCGACATCGGTTTGGAGCCCGCTTGCGTCGTCGTTTGTCCCGAACACGCAATAATTTCGGGCGATATGGATAATCCAAATACAGAAATTTCCCACTTGCTGGCACGCGAAACGGTTTCCGTTCGCAAACCCGAAAAAGGCACGAAACCAAAACTTTTCTACATAGACGGAGATCGTTTTGAACTAAATCCAACAGCGACCGAAGTTGAAAGTGACTATATGTGGTCAAGCCAAACCGGCGGAGTCGGTAAATACGCGAAATACGCTGACGCGAGAAAGGAGCAGAATAAACACCAGATCGGAACTCAAAAGCAATCGGCGCTTGTTCAAATCGAGCCGCGTAGTAAGAAGGCAAAACGGGTTTATGATGCGCCATCGAAAGGTGTTTTATGGGGATGGGAAGTTTCGGCGTACATTTTGACTAAAGCGATCGCCGCCGGCGCATTCCTGATACCAATTTTAGCCGGGATGTTTTTCTATCAGGTCCCCGATGCGCTAAAACAGATCGGCGCCGTTGTCGCTTTTATATTTTTAGGCATCACCGGAATTCTTCTCATAAAAGACCTTGGGCGCCCGGATAGATTCTTATATGTGCTCTTTCGCCCGCAGTTTAGATCCTGGCTATCGCGAGGAGCTTATATAATTACAATATATGGCGCGATTCTTACCGCGTGGCTTATTGCGTCCTTTTCGGGTTATGGTGATCTTTTAAAATATATTGAGCCCTTTGGAATTATCTTCGCGCTACTTTCTGCCGTTTACACTGCGTTTTTGTTCGCTCAGGCAAAAGGACGAGACTTTTGGCAATCGCCTATGCTCGGACTCCATATGATCATCCATTCAATAATGGCAGGGCTCGCTGTGTTTTTGATCTCAACCTTCTACCTGAAATTCAATATCGGATTGGTCTGGGTGCTGACATCGGTTTCAGTGGCGGTTTTGGTTTTTCATCTGATCACACTTGCTATCGAGCTAACAACAACGCATTCGACGGAAGACTCACAAAAAACCGTCGAGCTGATCACGATGGGAGAATACTCAAGCGCCTTTTGGTTCGGGATGGTCATCGTTGGAAACATCATCCCAGGTGTGATGCTGACGCTGACCGATGATTACGTGGCGGCGGCCGTAAGCGGAATGTTGATCCTGATCGGACTCGGCTTTGCCCAACACATTTGGGTACAAGCTCCGCAGGAAATTCCTTTGAGCTAAGAAAGTTTGCCCGCGGAAAACGCGGAAGGGCGCGCAAAAAAAAGAATAATTAAGTGAAAGATTTACTTGGTTGACGAAATCTTGTTGTTGTTTAGTGACGCTAAACGTTCCGCGTTTTCCGCGGACGATGAATAAAATGACATGAGTTTAATTTACGAACAAGAAACGTACAAAATTCTAGGCGCGTGTTTTGAAGTCTATAAGCAGAAAGGCTGTGGTTTTACCGAACCGGTATATCAGGAATGTTCGGCAATCGAATTTGAAATTCAAAAAATTCCGTTCCTTGCACAGCCGAAAATTCAACTCGATTATAAAGGAAGAATTTTGGATCAGTTTTTCAAACCCGACTTCATTTGTTTCAACAAGATAATAGTTGAAATTAAGGCATTATCCGATCTGATTGAACTCAACAAATCACAGGCTCTAAATTATTTGAATGCGACAAATTTTGATTTGGCACGATTGGTAAATTTCGGACACTACCCAAAACTAGAATATAAAAGAATCGCGAACACAAAAACCAAAAATTCAATCAACAGTATCAAGGACGAGGTAAAGACTTGGTTGACCCAATAAATATTCTTTTTTCCGCGCATTTCCGCGCATTCCGCGGGTAATAAAATTCTTATGAAACACAAACCATCATTCATTGAATCGATCGCCGAGACACTCGGGATTATCGAAAACCTGCATACTGAGGTCGAACACGAACTTCCCCGCCTTAACGAGCCGGGAGAACTCACGAATTATCCGCCGCCGGAGCAGTGGGATGATTGGACGGAATATGAAGCCAAAAGCGGGCACCGGCGCGAGAAGAAGAATTATCAGATCGTGCCGACGACATGCTTCAACTGCGAATCGGGTTGTGGATTGCTGAGTTATGTCGATAAAGAAACGATGAAAGTCCGCAAGTTTGAGGGGAATCCTTATCATCCGGGTTCGCGCGGGCGGAATTGTGCGAAGGGTCCGGCGACCATCAATCAGATCAATGATGTTGACCGCATTTTATATCCGCAAAAACGTGTCGGGACGCGCGGCGATGGGAAATGGGAAAGAGTTTCATGGGACGACGCGCTCGACGATATCGCGGGAAGAATTCGTAAAGCACTTCTGGAAGAACGCCGTAACGAGGTCGTTTATCACGTTGGGCGACCGGGACACGAAGGGTTTATGGACAGAGTACTGCAATCCTGGGGCGTTGACGGACATAATTCGCACACGAATATCTGTTCGGCAGGTGCGAGATTCGGTTATGCGATCTGGCACGGTGCGGATAGACCCTCGCCCGATCATGCCAACGCACAGTTTATTTTACTCATTTCCGCACATCTTGAATCGGGGCATTATTTCAATCCGCACGCCCAACGGAGTATGGAAGGCTTGATGAACGGTGCGAAAATGTGCGTGATGGATCCGCGGCTCTCCAATACCGCTTCGATGGCGGATTACTGGATGCCTACATATCCGGGAAGCGAGGCCGCAGTTCTGCTTGCGATCGCGAAAATTTTGATCGATGAAGAACTATATAATCGTGATTTTATCTTCAACTGGGTAAATTGGCGTGAATCTTTGGCAGAAATGCGACGGAGCGCGGACATCCCTGTCCGCAC